>URWP01000015.1 GCA_900551645.1 uncultured Bacteroides sp. | reverse complement strand
GAGTTATCGCTGGTTACATACAGCGGCATATAGCCGAAGTCAGTATCAACATCCTGCTGACCAGTGATACCCCATCCTAAACGGAGTTTCAAATCAGACAAGAAATCAACATCCTTCAGGAAGTTTTCTTCCTTCAGTTTCCATCCTAAAGCCAATGATGGGAAAGTACCCCAGCGGTTGTCTTCTGCAAAACGTGAGGAAGCATCCCAACGCATGGTGAAGGTAAATAAATAACGGTTTTTCCATGCGTAGTTCAGACGTCCGAAATAGGATACCAAAGTGTTACGTGTTGCATAAGCATTTTCGGCAGCAGTCTTAATGTTGTATGCAGTATTTGCATAGCTATCCCATCCCTGAGAAGTCCAATAGCCATTGTTATGGAAGTGTTGTTCCTCACCACCGGCCATGATATCAATCATGTGGTCGTTTATATTCTTAATGTACTGGGCATAAATATTGTATGACAGGTTGTACTTGTATTGTACATCGCGTTTGGTGTCACCATAATAGTTGTTAGCAAATGAGTATGGAGAATAGATGGTGGTCTGAACACCTTCAGCATATTCACCTCCGATACTTGCATGCAAACGTAAATCCGGTAAGAAGTGGAACTTGTAGTCTACTTCGATGTTTCCTACAAAGTCGTTACTGTTGGAACGGTCGTCTTTCTGTTCCAAAGCTGCCAACGGGTTCTGTGGAGTATTCTTGTTGACTGTATAGTTCCAGTTAGGATCGCTGAATCCGGAAGTTGCCTGATAGTTCTGATAGAAGCCACCAAATACATCAAAGATATCGCTGTCACCGTATACGGGACGGGTTGGATCCATTGACAAGGCTCCTCCGATAGCTGCACCAGAATCTGCATAACGGTTCTTTCCATTCATGTATTTGGCATTAACATTTACTTTCAGATGGTCGTCAAAGAAAGAAGGTGCTAAGTTTACAGAAGCCGTGAAACGTTGGAAGTTAGAGGTCTTGATAATACCGTTATTATTACTGTATCCTAAAGAAACACGGTACGGTAAGTTCTTGAATCCTCCGTTGATAGAAACGTGGTGGTCGGTACTTACGGCTGTACGGAAAATCTGATCTTGCCAGTCTGTGTTGGCTGTGCCTAATGTGCCTGGCATATTGTCTCCGAATACTTGCTGTGCATAAGCGCGGTATTCGTCACCGTCTAATACGTCATATCTCTTTTGGGTAGTAGATACAGATACAGAACCGCTATAGCTTACTTTAGGTGCTTGTCCACTTTTACCTTTTTTAGTTGTGATGATGATGACACCATTTGATGCACGTGAACCATAGATAGCTGTTGCAGAAGCATCTTTCAATACAGTGAAAGTTTCGATATCTTCCGGATTTACCATAGACAATCCGTTTGACATACCTTTGATACCTTCATTATCAATAGCAAGTCCGTCAATTACAATCAACGGGTCGTTTGATGCGTTCAGAGAAGAACCACCACGGATACGAATTTGTGCGCCTCCACCTGGAGTACCATCATTCGAGATAACGCTTACACCGGCTACTTTACCAGTCAACATATCTTGAGCATTGGTTGTGATACCTTTACTTAATTCATCCGGTTTGATAGCTGTTACAGAACCAGTTGCATCGTCTTTTTTTACAGAACCGTAACCGATGACTACCACTTCATCCAATATTTCTGAATCGTCTTTCAGAATGACATTCATGTTGGCTGCGGCCGGAAGTTCTTGAGTCTGGTAACCGATGAAAGAAATGACAATGATGTCTCCTTTATTGGCATTGAGTGTAAAGTTACCATCGAAGTCTGTGATGGTACCGTTGGTAGTTCCTTTCACTACAACGTTGGCACCGATGACAGCTTCACCTGTGTTGTCTTTTACCACACCTTGTACTGTCATGCTTTGCGCGAAAGCCTGTACAGTAATGAGCATTCCTACCACCCATAATAGCAGGAACCTGCTGGACTTGTTTAAAACTACTTTCATTTTCATATTATTAAATTAAAAGTTAGGGAATTTCATTTATAAAAAATACCTATTGAAAACACACAACCTTTGTTACCTAACGATTTGATTATCCCTATTGAACCTAAATTATTTGTTGATTTCTTTGATTGATATGGCATAACCTCCACCTACGGCTGCAGTCAGTTTCAGTTTGCCCTTGTTCGTTACTTTTTTCTTTGTAATCGTATATGCCTGAGGATTCTTGTCCCAGCTTGCATCTTTAGCGTCTGCGTAGATGGTTGCTTCATATTTCTTCCCCGGAGTCAGAAAATCCAGTGACAAATCAGATACGTGTCCGTTGTAACCGGCTGTGCATCCTACGTACCAGTCATTGGTTCCTTTGGCACGGCGGGCAATTGTAATGTATTCACCCGGTTCTGCTTCCAGATATTTGCTTTCATCCCAGTCGATGGCTACATCTTTGATGAATTGGAAAGCGTCCATGAAACGTTCATAGTTTTCAGGAATGTCGGCTGCCATCTGTAAAGGACTGTACATAGTAACATATAACGCTAATTGGCGTGCTATTGTTGTACGGACACGTGAATGATTGCTTGGGTTCATCTTGCTGCAATCGGTTTCGAAGATACCCGGGGTATAATCCATCGGGCCACCAATCAATCGTGTGAACGGCAGGATTGTGGTATGGTTTACATTATTACCACCGAATGATTCATATTCTGTACCACGTGCAGATTCGTTGCCTATCAGGTTCGGGTATGTACGGCACAGACCTGTCGGACGGACGGCTTCGTGTGCGTTGACCATCAGTTTGTAGTCGGCGGCTTTGGTCACTGCATGCAAGTAGTGGTTTACCATCCATTGTCCGTAATGGTGTTCACCGCGTGGGATAATATCACCTACGTAACCGCTCTTTACAGAGTTGTATCCGTTGTCTACCATGAACTGGTATGCTTTGTCCATGTGACGTTCGTAGTTGCGGACAGACGCTGAAGTTTCGTGGTGCATCATCATCTTGACGCCCTTACTTGCAGCATAGCGATGTATTTCCTTAACATCGAAGTCTGGATAAGGAGTTACGAAATCGAATACATAATCCTTGCTCTTACCGAACCAGTCTTCCCAGCCTTCGTTCCAGCCTTCTACCAGTACGGCGTCAAATCCATTGGCAGCGGCAAAATCGATATAGCGTTTTACATTGGCTGTATTGGCTGAATGTTTGCCGTTCGGTTTGGTCTTGGTATAGTCTGTTTCTCCCAGTCTTACGCTGGCCAGTTCGTCTGTGTAAGCCCATGAACCTTTTCCGGTAATCATGTCCCACCATACGCCGACGTATTTCACCGGTTTAATCCATGATGTATCGGTGTACTTGCACGGGTCGTTCAGGTTCAATGTAATGCGTGAAGCCAGGATGTTGCGGGCGTCGTCACTTACAATGACTGTACGCCATGGAGAGTGACAAGGAGTCTGCATGTAGCCTTTGTCTCCTTTGGCATCGGGTGTCAGCCAGGATTCGAAGACTAAATTCTTGTCGTCCAGATTCAGGTGCATACAAGAATAGTTCACCAGGGCCGCTTCATGCAGGTTGATGTAAAGTCCGTCATCGGTCTTCATCATCAAAGCAGTCTGTACACCGGTAGGAGAGAAGACTGTCTGTGAAGAGTTCGGAGTAACTGCCTTTTTCATCAGTTCTCTGATTTCTGACAGGCGTGAAGTGGTATAGTCGTATTCTTGGGTATCGTAGTCGCCCGGAATCCAATAGGCCGTATGGTCACCGCTCATGGCGAACTGGCTGTGTTCTTCCTTAATGACGAAATAGTTCAGGTTCTTCTGTTGTGGAAATTCATAACGGAAACCCAGACCGTCGTCAAACAGGCGGAATCGGATGACCATGCAGCGGTCGTTCGATGGCTGGTTTAATGTAACCTCAAGCTCGTTGTAATGATTTCTGATGGAACTTTCCTCTCCCCATACCGGATGCCATGTCTCATCGAAAGTACTGGTTTTTGTATCTTGGATGGTGAAGCCACTCATCAGGTTGGTCTTTTCATCCAATTGGTCTCTGTCTGTACGTGGAGTCGCTTCGAAATCGGTTTGTTTGTCGGCATTCTCTTTTTTCAGTTCCAGACCTAGCGTACTCGGTTTGATGACGGCTTTTCCTTTAAAGAAGAGGTCGTATGTGGGAGCACCTGCCTGATTCAGGCTGAAGTTCATCACCAGGTTACCGTCGGGTGATGTCAGCTTTTGTGCCTGTGCGACCAAAGCCATGCAGAACAAAGCTGCAAAGGTGAGATGTTTTTTAATATTCATACGTTTTTCTGGTATTAAGGTTAACTGATTTCTCATTTGTTCCACAAATTTAAAACTATAGAAATCAGTTTGACCGTATTAGAACAAAAATATAAAAATATAGAATGATTGCCTACTGATAACTTTTTGTTTGATAGTAAATTAAACTTGTATTCTGCTCTATAAGAATATAAAAAAACTAGAATGTAAGGATCAAAGTTTCACGTGGGCTTAAAGACAGTTTTTCACCTAAGGTTATCTGTTTCCCGCTTAAGAAATCTGTGCTGGATTCTTCAGGTAAGATTTCACGGTATGGAGCCAGGTTCAATTCCTGTGCCTTATCAGTTCCGTTCATGATGACCACGATGGACTTTCCTTGATAACTGCGTTCGTATACGTATGTACCGTTGGTAATGGAGTAATGTTTCAGATTCCCTTTACCAATGATATCGTTATTTTTACGCCAGTTTAGCAGTTTCTTTGTATACTCGAATGCTTCGTTTTGTAATTCGGTACGTCCGGTTGCTGTGAAGGCATTTATTTTGTCACCTGGCCAGCCACCTGGAAAATCCTTACGCAGGGTTCCGTCACCATCTCCTTTATCACCGAACATCAGAATTTCGGTTCCATAATAAATCTGAGGAATACCACGGGTAGTCAGCAGGAAGGCCAGCGCTTGTTTGTAACGGGTAAGATTCTTCAGCTGTTCTTCTTTCTGGTAGAAGCGGGAAGTGTCATGATTATCAAGGAATATTAACAAGTTCATCGGGTTGGCATATATCAGGTCTTGAGTCTGATAGTCATACAGGCGGTACAGTCCGTTTGCCCAGTCATTAGTTTCTTCATCAAAGGCCATGTTCATCAGCGATTGCAATGGAAAATCCATTACTGTGGGCAGGTTTGAGTTTTTCGGATAAGCCAGTTTGCTGTCTTTCTGCCAATAGGAAACCAGTACATTGCTATTCAGCCAGGTTTCTCCTACAATGTTGAATTTAGGATATTCTTCCATTACTTCTTTACACCATTCAGACATGAAATCATAGTCGGCATACGGATGTGTATCCTGACGGATTCCGTTTATACCTGTTGATTCAATCCACCAGATACTGCTTTGAATCAGGTAGCGGGCAACGTGTCTGTTGCGTTGGTTAAAGTCTGGCATTTCGAGGGTGAACCAGCCGTCTGTAGCGATTTTCTTTTCGTATTGGCTGGCATGTATATCCATTACGCTAGCCGTTTTATATGAAGTCTGTACGTAGCTTGATTTGAAATTGAACCAATCTTTGGATGGTTTGTCTTTAAACAGATAGTTCTCGCTGCCGCAGTGGTTGAAAATCATATCCATTACCACTTTCAGTCCCTTTTCATGTGCTTGTTCTACCAGTTTTACGAAATCATCATTTCCACCAAAACGGCGGTCTGCCTGATAATAATCGGTAATGGCATATCCATGATAAGATCCATTTTTCATATCATTTTCCTGAGTAGGATTTAACCAAATGGCAGTTACACCTAAATCTGCGATATAATCCAAGTGGTCAGCGATACCTTTCAGGTCACCTCCATGACGTCCATATTGTTCATTACGGTCTACTTTGTCTTCCAGCATTCCGGGAATGACATCATTATCCGGATTACCGTTAGCGAAACGGTCTGGCATAATCAGATATAAAACATCGCTGGAGGTAAATCCTTGGATATCGTTCCCTTTTCGGGTACGTTGTTTCAGTTCATAAGGAATAGTTGTCAACTTTTTTCCTTGTTTCAATTGGATACTGAATTGTTGGGGAGCTGCTTCTGATAAGTCGACGTACAGGAGAAGATAGTTCGGGTTTTCCTGTCTGACAACTTCTTTCAGCATTACATCCTTACTAGATAAGGTAACATCGGACGAGCTAATGTTTTCACCGTACAAAAGAATCTGTAATTCGGGATTTTTCATTCCCGCCCACCAGTAAGTGGGTGCTACCTTGTGGATGGTGGCAGCATGTACGGCAGTCTTGAATCCTAGAAAGCTTAACAGTGCCATGACAATAAGAAGTGTTCGTTTCATGATAGATTGATTTTTGGTTTATGCAAATGTATAAGGTTTCTTTTCCTAATGCACGTCTTGAAATAAAAATATAAAGATTTATAAGCAAGAACCTTTTGATAATCAATGCTTATCTGAATCGCTAAGTTACAAATAATATAAATAATTTGAAAGATAAATAAGGGTTTATTTTGTTTTTAAGATGTTATTTTGTACGTTTGCGATAACCTAATAATGACATAATTCTATGAAAAAGCAACGTATATTACTTTTTTTATTGCTTTCTATATTGATTCCTTCTTTGGTATACGGACAGAAAGATTCATTGGAAAATACTTTGGAAGAATTGGATAAAGCCATTGCAAGGAAGGGAGTATTTCATCAGCAGAGGAAAAGTCGAATTGAGGAGTTGAGGAAAAGGCTGCAACACTCTGCTGACCCCAATGAGCAGTATAATTTATATGGTGCTTTATTGAATGCATATCTTCATTATCAGACAGATTCTGCTTTGTTCTATGTCAATAAAAAATCGGCTTTGCTTCCGCGTCTGAACAAGCCGGAACTGAAATATGAAATTTTGCTCAACCGGGCAGAGGTCTTTGGCCTGATGGGAATGTACAGCGAAGCTTTTGATGAATTGAAAAGCCTGGATGTCAGTAGCTTGGATGGAGACTACCTCCTTTATTATTACCGGAATTTCCGGGTGCTGTATGGTTGGCTTGCCGATTATACAGCAGATAAATCTGTGCGTCAGAAATATATTGATCAGACGGAAGTTTATCGGGATTCCATTCTGCAGTTGAGTCTGAACGGTATAGACCGGAATATCATTCAGGCTGAAAAAATGCTGTTGAATAAAGAGCCTGACGGAGCCATTGCTTTGTTGAACAGTTTATTGGAAAGTCAGGATGATTTGCAGTGGCAGGCTTACCTATATTATACATTATCTGAGGCTTATGAGGTGAAGAGACAGGTGGATAAGCAGATTTACTGTTTGGCGAAATCTGCTCTTTGTGATATTAAGCTGGCTAACCGGGAGTATGCAGCTTTGCAGCGTCTGGCAAATCTGGTTTTTGACCGTGGAGAGCTGGAACGTGCATATCTTTATCTGAACTGTGCAATGGAAGATGCTGTAGATTGTAATGCCCGTCTTCGTTTCATGGAAGTAACAGCTATTTATCCTATTATTGATAAGGCATATAGAGAAAAAGATATACAGAAGAGGACTGTCACCCGTTGGATGCTTGCTATTCTCAGTCTGTTTGTTATCATCCTGATTGTCCTGTCTTTTTACTTTTATTACTGGATGAAAAAGCTGTCGCTGATGCGGAAAAATCTGTATCAGGCGAATCGGAATCTGGTAACAGCCAATCAGAGTCTGGCGCAGACCGGTAAGATTAAAGAGGTATATATTGCCCGTTATCTGGACCGTTGTGTGAGCTATCTCGAGAAGCTGGAACAGTACAGACGTTCGTTGGAAAAGTTAGCTATGGCTTCTAAAATAGATGAACTTTTCAAGACTATCCGCTCTGAACAATTCCTTCGCGATGAGCGGAAAGCCTTCTATACAGAGTTCGACAAGTCGTTCTTGGACCTGTTTCCGAACTTTATCGAAGATTTTAACAAATTATTATGTGAAGATGGTAAAATTTATCCCAAATCAGGTGAGCTATTAAACACAGAACTTCGTATATTTGCACTGATTCGTTTAGGAGTAACCGATGCTACCCGGATAGCACATTTCTTAGGTTACTCATTAGCCACTGTTTATAATTATCGTAGCAAAATCCGTAATAAGGCTGCTGGCGATAAGGAGCGTTTTGAACAGGAGGTGATGAATCTGTAAGGCATACATCACATAGGCAAATATACATTTATATATTACCATGAAAAAAATACCTGATTTAAGTTTCTGGAAGCTGTGGAACATCAGCTTCGGATTTTTTGGCGTGCAGATAGCCTATGCCTTACAAAGTGCTAACATTAGCCGTATTTTCGCTACATTGGGGGCCGACCCTCATAGCTTGAGTTATTTCTGGATTCTCCCTCCGTTGGCGGGTATCATTGTACAGCCGATTATCGGAGCACTGAGTGACAAGACATGGTGCCGTTTTGGGCGACGGATTCCATACCTTTTTGTAGGTGCCTTGATTGCTGTATTGGTTATGTGTCTGTTGCCGAATGCCGGTAGCTTCGGTATGTCTGTTTCGGCTGCGATGATTTTCGGTCTTTTTGCTTTGATGTTTCTGGATACTTCCATCAATATTGCCATGCAACCTTTCAAGATGATGGTAGGCGATATGGTGAACGAGAAACAGAAAGGATTGGCTTATTCCATCCAGAGTTTCTTGTGTAATGCCGGTAGTTTGGCCGGCTACCTTTTCCCGTTCATTTTTGCGGCTGTAGGTATCAGTAATGTGGCTCCGAAAGGGGTAATTCCTGATTCGGTTATCTTTTCGTTCTATATAGGTGCAGCTATTCTGATTCTCTGTGTAATCTATACTACTGTGAAGGTGAAAGAGTATCCTCCTGAGTTGTATGCAGAGTATCACGGTATTTCAAAGGAAGAAAAGCAGGAGAAGGTAAATGTTTTCCAGTTGCTGGTTAAGGCACCGAAAGCATTCTGGACAGTTGGTCTGGTACAGTTCTTCTGTTGGGCCGCCTTTATGTTTATGTGGACCTATACCAACGGTACGGTGGCTGCCAATGTTTTCGGCACTCCTGCTGTAGAAGTCGTGAAAGATGGTGTTACCCATTGGGTGCTGGATACGCAGTCCTTACAGTATCAGACAGCGGGCGACTGGGTAGGTATTTTGTTTGCTGTCCAAGCTATCGGCTCTGTTATCTGGGCAGCAGTAATGCCTTCTATACCGAACCGTAAGTTTGCTTATGCACTGAGTCTGGTATTGGGAGGTATCGGTTTCATTTCCATTTCTTTCACACATGACCAGTATATGTTGTTTATTCCTTTCTTGTTGATTGGTTGTGCGTGGGCTGCCATGTTGGCCATGCCGTTTACTATTCTGACTAATGCTTTGACAGGAGGTCACATGGGTACGTATCTGGGCTTGTTCAATGGAACTATCTGTGTACCTCAGATAGTTGCGGCAATTACCGGTGGATGGATTCTGCAGGGCTTTACTCAAGAAGGCAGTGTGCCACCGGAAGTGAACATGTTGTTTTTGGCTGGTATCTTGTTGATTGTTGGTGCCTGCTGTGTAGGAATCATTAAAGAACATAAAGCTGCTGCCTGAGTCGTAGCAGATATTTTCAATAAGGCTGCCCGGGCAAAACCAGTCCGGGCAGCCTTATTTGTGGAGAATATATACAAGGAGAATCCCCTTCTTCTTATCTCTCTGTCATGTGAGAGAAAAGGAAGAAGGGGATTCTTGTCTGGAAGGATTTTCTGTTTATCCGAAATCTTCTTCTGGCATTTTAGCCGTCGAATCTAAGGCTGTCAATTCCGTCCACTTTCATCGATCATCCGAATGATTTCTTCGTTGAACTCTGTCTGTTTCATCAGTCTTTCCAGTGTGATATGCATACGCCAGCGCCAGTAGTGATGCGGGTTGGCCGGTATATTGATACGTTCACCGTTTACGTTCGGATTTCTCAGCTCTTCGTCCATTGAAGTCCAATCCTGCCAAGTCAGTATACATAGCATAGAAGGAGACTTCAAGTGGCGTTCAATGATTTCTTTGCAGAGCCATCCTGGGGCCTGCTTGGGAACATCGCCCCAGTGTCCCAGTTCAGAATGATAGAAGTGTTCGGTAACTGTAGCATCTTCTTCCCACCAGCCACGGAGAGTAGACATGTCGTGGGTACCGATAGTACAGACTGAACGGAGTGGATAAGTATATACATGGCCGAATTCGCATTTCGGATCTTTCGGCATACGTTGGATTTCCAATGACAGAATCTGCAGTTGGTCCATTACCCAAGGTACGCAGTCTGGAACCATTCCCAGGTCTTCACCGCATACCAGCATTGGAGTAGATTGGGTAAGGGTAGGAAGCTTCTTCATAGCCTCGCTATACCAGAATTCGTTGTGTCTCTGGTAGTAGTAATGGTTATATAGACGGTTAAAGGCTTCTTTTTCATGCCAGCTCAGACGTTCGAAAATATAGTCATTCTGTACAGCAATACGTGGATGATACATTTCCGGATTTTTACGGTCCGGAACAAAAAGAACGTTGCTGATGAGTGCATACAGTCCTTCTTTCAGATTGAGGCTTTCTACATCGGTCTTATCGGCAAAGAAGGCTTCTACTTTCCGTTGGGTGTCGAATTCCGGACGCATGGCGTAGATATCATGGTGCTGATGTTCTACGAAATTTTCTTTGACATAATTGGCTTTATCGCCAAACATAGTCTGTAACATGTACTCGTTGATGAACGGCTGCGTCATGAATTCTTTATTGAATTTCAATCCGAAGCTACTGATTTCTTCCGGACTCATCGGAAGGGCCGGAGAGAATTGGCCCAACAGTCCGTGTACGGAATGGGTTGGGATTTCCCAGATACGGAAGAATCCCAGAATATGGTCGATACGGTAAGCTGTGAAATATTCGGCCATTTTAGAGAACCGGCGACGCCACCATTGGTAACCGTCTTGTTCCATTACGTCCCAGTTATAGGTCGGGAATCCCCAGTTCTGTCCTTTGGTAGAGAATGCATCGGGTGGAGCACCGGCCTGTCCGTTCATATTGAAGTAATACGGTTCTGTCCACGCTTCTACGCTGGTGCGGCTGATACCGATAGGAATATCGCCTTTTACAATGACGCCTTTGCTGCGGCCATAGTTGCAGGCCTTCAGTAACTGAACGTGCAAAGTATATTGTACGAAATAATGATAGGAGATGTCCTCGTAGTTCTCGCTGTCTGGTGCGCAGAGCGCTTCCACCTCTTCAGCCTGGTAGACTATATACTCCGGCCAAGTACTGAAATCAGGAGTTCCATATTTTTCACGCAGGAAGCAGAAAGCTGCATATGGTACCAGCCAGTCCTTGTTGTCGGTAAAGAATTGTTGGAAATCTTTTGACTTCAGTATATTGCTCTTCTCCTGTTTGAATATGGCTTTCAGATAGTTGCGTTTGTGCAGGTTCACTTCTTCATAGTCTACTTGTGATAGCGCGTTCAGCCGTATCCGTTCTTTTTCAAAGCGTGCTTCAGCCTCTTTATCTTTTAGTGCCGGTAGCTGACGTAAATCAACATACATCGGGTGGAATGCATAGATGGAGATGCTGCTGTAGGGATAAGAGTCGGTCCATGTTCCCGTCATGGAAGTATCATTGATAGGCAGAATCTGTACGGCTTTCTGATGGGTCTGTGCGGCCCATTCGATGAAGGTCTGCAGGTCACCGAAGTCTCCTACACCGTAACTGCCTTCCGAGCGGAGTGAAAAGACAGGAATGGCTGTTCCCGCAATCTTTGTAGTCGGTAGGTTGAAAAATACTTCGCTTTCCACTGGCAGATAAGTCTCTCCCCGTAGCAGAGGTTGGAGGTGGAAGGTACGGTTCGGGCCACTTTCCCACTCTTCTACAGCACCGGTCTTTGCGTTGATGGCCACAAACTTATATTCGAAAGGAAAGGTCAGTGAAGAAGCATCCAGGGTGATGTGCCATACATTGGGTTGTACTTCCTGCATCCGTAGTGGCCGGTAGTATTTCCAGTTGCCCAATGCTTTGCAGCTGCCTATGATTCCCAACTCCTGTTTTTTGTTGTAAAGTTCCGGACAGAGTGCACGGAAGGTGATGCAGCTGCCTACATGGTCGTTCAGTTGATTGGGTTTGGCACATGGGTGTGGTTCATTGAATGCTGAACTGTACTTATATGAGGCTGTTGGCAAATCACGCCAGCAGTCGTCCATGATGTAATGGGTCTGTTGTGCATTTCCTATATCGAATGAGTGGGGGATAGCTCCGAATTCTTTACGTGCACAGTTCCCGTTGCAGAAAACCCCATAGCGATAAGTAACCTGTGTGTTTGCACCAGGTATTTCATAATTGGTTGTGCCTATCCAAGTATTACCGTCACGTGTAGAAAGAGGAATGGCATTTTCTGTGTCATTGTCTAGAATGACCCGGATATCCTCTCCCCATACCGTACGGTACTGGATACGAAATGTCAGTTTCATATTTTTCGAGGTATTAGTTTGGATTTGTTCTTTTCCCAAATGTAGTAAATAAAGTGGAACTAATTTTTCCATTTAATGAAAAATATAAGTCGTTTATCGGAAAAAACGGCTTTACAGGCATTCTGGAGCCGATTTTGAGAAATGAAAATATAAGTGATTACTCGGATAATAAAAAACTCCGGAGGCTCTGTAAGCTCCGGAGTTTTCCTCGGTTGTGTAAGATGCGAGGGAGAATTTGATAAAAGATTAAGTTATAAAAAATGCGTCCTTATGCATCAATGTTGGCATAAGTAGCATGTTTTTCGATGAATTCACGGCGTGGAGCTACATCATCACCCATCAGCATGGAGAAGATATAGTCGGCTTCGGCCGCGTTTTCGATGTTTACCTGTTTCAGGATACGGGTTTCCGGATTCATGGTAGTTTCCCACAGTTGTTCCGGATTCATTTCACCCAAACCTTTGTATCGTTGTGTGTGGATACCGTTTTCCGTACCGTCGCCATACCGTTGCATGAAGTTCTGACGTTCTTCATCGGTATAACAATATTCGCTTACTTTACCTTTGGTACATTTGTATAACGGTGGGTTTGCAATGTAAAGGTGTCCTCCCTGGATAACTTCCGGCATGTAGCGGTAAAAGAGAGTCATG
Source organism: uncultured Bacteroides sp. (assembly GCA_900551645.1). Lineage (GTDB taxonomy): Bacteria > Bacteroidota > Bacteroidia > Bacteroidales > Bacteroidaceae > Phocaeicola. The sequence goes on along the minus strand of URWP01000015.1, from coordinate 11,685 downwards.
ATAAGGGTGTCGATGTGAGAGCCATCGACATCGGCATCGGTCATGATGATGACCTTGTGGTAACGCAGTTTGTCGATGTTTGCTTTTTTGCTGTCTTCTTCACCGTCTACTCCAAAACGTACTCCCAGTGCCTGAATGATGTTGTTCACTTCATCACTTTCGAATGCCTTATGCCACATGGCTTTTTCCACATTCAGAATTTTACCACGGAGTGGAAGGATGGCCTGAAACTGGCGGCTTCGTCCCTGCTTGGCAGAACCACCTGCCGAGTCACCCTCGACGAGGAACAGTTCGCATTCTTCCGGTACGCGGCTCGAACAGTCGGCCAGTTTACCTGGCAGACCACCTCCACCCATCGGACTCTTGCGTTGTACAGACTCACGGGCCTTACGTGCTGCCACACGTGCAGTAGCTGCCAGAATTACTTTATCTACGATAGTTTTGGCTTCCTTCGGATGTTCTTCCAGATAGTTGGTCAGTGCTTCACCCACAGCCTGATTTACGGCACCGCTTACCTCGTTATTGCCTAATTTGGTTTTCGTTTGTCCTTCAAACTGTGGCTCGGCTACCTTTACCGAGATGACTGCAATCAGTCCTTCACGGAAGTCTTCTCCAGAGATTTCTACTTTGGCCTTCTCTAGGGCTTTGCTGTCTTCCGCATATTTTTTCAGGACACGGGTCAGTGCCATGCGGAAGCCAGTTTCGTGTGTACCGCCTTCGATGGTATTGATGTTGTTGACGTAAGAGTGTAAATTTTCACGGAATCCGGTGTTGTACATGATGGCACACTCGATAGGGATTCCTTGCTTTTCGGTGTTCAGGTAGATGACATCCTCAATAAGTGGGGTATTGCTAGAATTCAGGAAGCGTACAAACTCTTTTACACCTTCTTCCGAGTGGAAAGTTTCCTGTTTGTAAGTTCCGTCTTCTTCCTTGACGCGTTTGTCGGTCAGTGTGATGGTGATACCTTTGTTCAGGTAAGCCAACTCACGCATACGTGCCTGCAGGATGCTGTATTTATATTCGGTTACCGTAAAGATGCTGCCGTCCGGCCAGAAAGTCTGTCGGGTACCGGTGATGTCACAGGTACCGATTTCTTTGACCGGATAAAGGGGCTTTCCGCAGGAATACTCCTGCTGGTAAACTTTTCCGTTGCGGAATACGTTTGTTGTCATGTGGGTTGACAAGGCGTTTACACAGGAAACACCTACACCGTGCAGACCACCAGAAACCTTATAGGAGCCTTTGTCGAATTTTCCTCCGGCATGCAGGACAGTCATAACAACTTCCAGAGCCGATTTTTTTTCTTTCTCATGAAAGTCTACAGGGATACCGCGTCCGTTATCCTGTACGGTAATTGAATTGTCTTCGTTGATGGTTACTTCTATGTGGGTACAGAAACCGGCGAGGGCCTCGTCTATTGAGTTGTCTACAACCTCATAAACTAAGTGGTGCAGACCCTTTTCACTGATATCGCCGATGTACATAGCGGGACGTTTACGAACAGCTTCCAGCCCTTCCAGAACCTGGATGCTACTGGCCGAATAGTTGTTTCCGCTGTTTGGTGTCAGTTCTTCACTCATGTTGTTCTTTTCGATTTTTTGATTGTTCAAAGATACTAAAAAACAATGAATGAGACGAACTTTCGGTGGCTAAAAAAGTTGAAAATCGGGGGGATATAAACGACAAAAGGCTGGAAAAATCCAGCCTTAATATCTTTAGAAATTCAAGCAATCACTTAAGCCAATTTGCTGATGTGTGCAGCCAATTTTGACTTCAAGTTTGCAGCTTTGTTCTTGTGGATAATGTTATTCTTAGCCAACTTATCCAGAATTTTCTGTACGCTAGGATACAAAGCTACTGCTTCTGCCTTGTCTGTTGTTGCGCGAAGTTTCTTCACTGCGTTACGCATGGTTTTAGCATAATATCTGTTGTGAAGTCTTCTTTTTTCTTCTTGTCTGATTCTCTTGATAGATGATTTGTGATTTGCCATCTCGACTAATCTTTAATATGTTCGTGATTTTTGTTTATTATGTAGCCCGTGGGGGAATCGAACCCCCCTTTCAAGAATGAAAATCTTGCGTCCTAACCGATAGACGAACGGGCCATCCTATTAGGCCAGAAAGAACTTCGTGGCTGCTTAGCGAGGAGCGTATCTCTCGTTTGCGGTTGCAAAGGTAGGAAGATTTTTGATACTACCAAAGGAAAACCAACTTTTTTTCTTTTTCGACTGAATCTTTTTTTTAAAGCTTATCTTTGTCAGTACAAGCAGTCGTGAAAAACTTAATGCAGAATAGCCATGTTACAGAAATTGTCGGGAGTCGTATTATATACGGTAAAATACAGTGATAAATCGAATATTGTTCACATTTATACGGAGCAGAGCGGAAAATTGTCTTTTCTGATACCTGTTCAGCGATCACGTAAGTCGACCGTACGTACTGTTTTGTTCCAGCCGTTGTCGCTGGTAGAAATAGAAGCGGATATACGTCCTAAATCAGGGATTCATCCTATCCGGGAGGCTAAAGCTTCGTATATTTTCCATTCGCTTCCTTATGATCCATATAAGTCGGCTATTGCATTGTTTTTGGCTGAATTTTTGTATAAGGCTTTGCGCGAAGAAGGAGAAAATATACCGCTTTTTGCTTACTTGGTTCATTCTATTCAGTGGCTGGATGTCTGTGAAGGAAAGTTTGCCAATTTCCATCTGGTGTTTCTGATGCGGCTGTCACGTTTTTTAGGACTTTATCCTAATACGGACAATTATGCGGAGGGCGATTGTTTTGATTTATTGAATGCTTGTTTTACTGCTACACCTCCGCTACACGGAATGTTTGTCCGCCCTCAGGAGTCTGCTCATATCTGCCAACTGATGCGGATGAATTATGAAACGATGCATCTTTTTGTCATGAACCGGATGGAAAGGAACCGTTGCCTCGATATCATTAATGAATATTATCGGCTTCATTTGCCTGATTTCCAAGAATTGAAGTCTCTATCAGTCTTACAGGAGCTTTTTTAAAAACGGTAATAAAAAACGTCTTCATGTTTCTTTTAAAACGTGAAGACGTTTTGGGGCAAACGAACGTTTGTCTGCATGCCTACGGACGTTCGTTTTTGTATATGGAAAGGCGCTGTAAAATCTGGAATATATATCCAGGATTTTACAGCGCCTGCAATTACGATGAGTGGAACCAGTTGCTTGGCAGCAAACGTTTTATCCCAAAAGTTCTTTTACTTTGGCTGAGATAGCACGGCCTTCTGCCAGACCAGCCAGCTCTTTACTGGCTACACCCATAACCTTACCCATATCTTTTCCGCTTGTAGCTCCTACACGGGTGATAATTTCTTTCAGTTTGGCTTCCAGCTCTTCTGCAGAAAGCTGTTTTGGCAAGTAAGTTTCAATGATATGTACTTGCGCCATTTCTCCTTCTGCCAGGTCGGCACGGCCTTGTCCTTCGTAAACGGCAGCTGAATCTTTACCCTGTTTAACCAGCTTCTGCATGATTTTTACGGCCATGTCATCAGTCAGTGTATCGTTGGCTCCGGGAGCAGTCTTTGCTTCCAGAAATACTTTCTTAATGTTACGCAGTGTTTCCAGTCTCACTTTATCTTTGGCTTTCATCGCCTCTTTGATATCGTTGCTGATTTGTTCGAATAAATCCATAATCATTCTATTTTAGTTGTTGTTAAAATGTAATTGTCATAGAGCCTGCATCTGTAGTGGTAGGTTTCTGTACAATCTTTTCCTCCGCATTGGCTTTTGACTGGATAGCTTCCAGTTCGGCTTTTGTACGTTTATAGGTCGGTGTCGTTTCTACCATACTGATGATGTCGTCATTGTCAAGGTCTTCCTGTGTGAAGATGTAAACATTATGACGGCGTTTCCGGTTGCTGTTCTTCAGAATGTTCGGGCCATAGAAGTCGCTTCGTCGTTCATCTTTACGCTGCTCTTCTTCTTCCATCTCTTCCAGCCGCTTCTGTTCTTCCAGAGTACGTTTGTTCAGTACGCTGTCCATACCCGGTACGTCTTTGATACCGAATCCGGTTGCCAGAATTGTAAACTTTACTTTCGTATCCAGTGCTTCATCAATATAAAGACCCCATTTGGTTTCTACATCCTTGCCAAATTTACTCATGAACTCATGGATTTCATCCATTTCGCCCATCATCAGTTCGCTGTTCGGACTATATGTGATGACGAACAGCACTTTCTTCGAGTTGAAGATGTCGTTGTTGTTCAGCAGAGGTGAATGGAGTGCGTCATTGATAGCCTGAGTGACACGTCCTTCGCCTTCGCCGAAACCAGTACTCATGATGGCTACTCCACCGTCTTTCAGTACAGTTTTCACATCGTTAAAGTCCAGGTTGATGGTACCGCGTAATGTGATGATTTCGGCAATGCTTTTGGCTGCGGTTGACAGGGTATCGTCAGCTTTTCCAAACGCTTTCATTACGCTGAAGTCTGAATAAACATCACGTAGGCGTTCGTTATTGATAACCAGCAGGGCATCGACGTGGTTACTCATTTCTTCTACACCGTCCAGTGCCTGGTCGATTTTTCGGTTACCTTCGAACAGGAATGGAATGGTTACGATACCGACGGTCAGAATACCCATTTCCTTGGCAGTCTTGGCAATGATTGGAGCAGCACCGGTACCTGTTCCACCACCCATACCGGCTGTGATGAAAGCCATTTTGCAACCGTCGTTCAACATGAGTTTGATGTCCTCCATGCTTTCTTCGGCAGCGGCCTTGGCACGTTCCGGACGGTTCCCGGCTCCCAGACCTTCACTACCCAACTGGAGTTTGATAGGAACAGGCGATTCATCGAGCGCCTGATTATCTGTATTGCAGACCACGAACGTTACATCGTGGATACCTTCTCTGTACATGTGGTTGACGGCATTGCCACCGCCACCTCCCACACCAATCACTTTGATAATGTGGGGAGCGTCTTTCGGAAAATCGAAAGGCATTGTTGTTTCTTCAGACATAATGTAATCGTATTATGTGGTGAATAATCGTATTTCCTTAATTCTTTGGGTCTTCAAACATATCTTCAGAAATCTGGCTGAACTTCTTTTTCCATTTGTTGAACCATTTGTTTTCTTCTTTCTGTTTGTTGAACTCCTCTCTCAGCCGTGTAATTTCTTCTTTCTTTGATTCGATGTTCAAGGCTGAGGCTTCTTCCAGAGCTGTGATGGCTTCGTTGTATTTTTTGTTTTCGGCCAGCATCTTTGCTCTGGTAATCAGTTCAGAACATTTTTCTTCTTTTCTGCGTGCGGCTTCTTCGGCTTCACGGCGTGCAGCTTCTTCCCGTTCCTGACGTTCCCGTTCCAGTCTTTCTTGTTCTTCCTTCCGTTTGCGTTCTTCTTCTTTCTGTCTGGCCTCCTGCTCTTTGGCTTGGATTTCATCGATGAAGTTGGTCTGATAACCTCTCGGGTCAATTCTGCAGCAATTGTCTTTTCCTGCGGCAAGGATACCTATCAGCGTATTTTGGCTTCCGTCTTTCGGGAGTTTGATGTCGCCCACCAGTGTAATATCGCCTGCCTTGGCAATACGTACTTTATCAATCTTAGTGATACGGGTGAAAGCCTGATCGATATTCCGCATATTTGAAGCTCCTCCTGTAAGTATGACTCCTGCCAAGAGTTTGTCGCCGTATTGTGAAGTCATAATCTGATTCCATACATTGGTCAGGATTTCATTGGTACGGGCTTCGACGATTTCTTCCAGCAGATGAGCACGGATGGAACATTTACCGTCTAAGTTGTATTCCTTGGAGGTTTCTGTTTCTTCTTCTGAAGGTTCGGTGAAGGCGCTTGCAAAACGGAGTTTCAGTTGTTCGGCATCTTCCTCCTCAATCTGTTGGCTAGTGATGTCTTTGGTAATATTGCTGCCACCTAATGGAATAACAGCCAGATGGCGGAGGATATTACTCTTATATACGGAGACAGTTGTTGTATCTGCACCGAAGTCCACAAGAGCACAACCAGACCGTTTCTCACTGTTTGTCAGTACAGCGTTGGCTGTCATCAATGGAGAAATGAAGTAGTCGGCTATTTCATATCCGGCTTGTTTGAAACATTGCCTGATATTTCCTTTCAGTGAATGTCGTGCTATGATATTCAGAAAATGTCCTTCAATTCTGTCGGCAGGAATACCTACCGGTTCTGTCAGAAGATTATTCCCTACTTTATATTCTTGAGGTTCAACCGCCAGAATTTCCTGGTCAATGAGTGGAAATTCACGGTTGTCTTGCATCATAGAGTCAATCAAAGCTTGAGATATTTTGGTATCTTCGCCTAATTGTTTGGTCTCGGTATTGTATAGGCTTCTTACGGATTGTCCCCCTATACCTACGTACACTTTTTTAATAGAAGCTTGCAGCTTTTCCTCTAATCGTCTAATGACAGAGGTAAGGCTTTGAGTCGTTTTATCCAGATTGTAGATTGCTCCTTTTTTGATGCAATCGGACGAACGCTCGCTGGCATATGCGAGAATCTGGATGCTTCCGTCCGCATTCTTTTTTCCTGCAATGCCTGTTATCTCTGTAGATCCCAGTTCAATTGCTACAATAAAATCTGTTGCTGCCATATCTTACTTCTCTTTTTTGGTACAGATAATCTGGTTATTAAATTCTATGCTGATTCGCTCGTACTTGTTCCATCCTACCCGGTTCAGGGCCTCGCTATAGAAAATTTTCAGCCTTCTGAATTTTTCCTGATAGTTTTCTCCTTTTCCCAAGAAGATAAGATGGTCTCCTACCCGCGGAACGAGTTCCAGCTCTTTTTTGGGAGTAACGTTGATTTGTTCAATCTGAGACTTCCAGAAGGGATCGGTCTGTAAGTACAAGGCCAGTTCGTACAGTTCCTTGCGAGCAAACTTTCTGTCGATAAAACCGGTTGCTACAGCTACATGAACAGATGTCCCTTGTGGAGGCATTATTTTCCCTTTGTGGTCTATGTAGTAGTCGTCACCGTTACTGCTCATAATTCGTAACAAAGGTATTCGTTGGTAGACCTCCACATGTACTTTTCCTCCAGAAGTAAGATAACATTCTGCTTCCGAAATGAAAGGATGGTTGTCAAGAGCCTTTTCCAAGGCACGTACGTTGATGTCTCCCAAACGCTTGCCTTCTGGGTATAGATTGCTGCTCTTTAGGATATTTTTAATCCCTTTGGGTGTAATATAGCCATAATCAACACTGTCTTTTACAGTCAATTCCATACCCTTGCAGAGCTCGTTGTCGGGCTTGCGGTTCATGGCGGTAATTGCTACGGCCAGATAGCCGATTACCAATATCGATAAACAGAGTATGAAAATTCGTTTTATCATCTATCTTTCAGTAATTCAGAAATTTGTGGTATGTAATTGTCTATGTCTCCAGCTCCTAGGGTAATCAGAACTTCCAGATGTTTGTTTTTCAGTAAATCTATCAGTTCTTCTTTCTTACACAAGCATTTCTCGATGCCGGGGCGAAGGTTATCATATATCAGCTGGCTGGTTATACCGGGAATGGGTTGTTCGCGAGCTGGATAGATATCCAGCAGGATCACTTCGTCCAACAATGAAAGGCTATCGGCGAATTCTTTGTAAAAATCGCGGGTACGTGTATACAGATGAGGCTGGAAAATCGCGGTGATCTTTTTATCCGGATATAATGTACGGATAGAAGTAACGCTCTGTCTGATTTCAGCCGGATGGTGGGCATAATCGCTTAACAATACGATATGGTCATTCTTTATCTTGAAATCGAACCGGCGGTCAACACCTTGGAAAGTAGCCATGGCTGTGCGGATTTCTTCAGCAGTTGCGCCTCCTATCTGAGCCAGTGCCATCGCTGCTATTCCGTTTTCGATGTTTATATAGACAGGAACTCCCAAACGAATGTCAGCAATATTGCCTAGGGGGGAAATGAAATCGAAAGTGATTTCACCGTTGGCTATCCGGATGTTTTCTGCGTGGAAATCTCCTTCATCGTTGGAGTAGGTGTACACTGTTACTCCAGGTTGTACGTCTGGTTGCAGGTCAATTCCTTTTTTTATAATCAGAAATCCATCTGGCCGAATCAAGGATGTATATTTACGGAAACTTTCTACATAGGCTTCGTGAGTACCGTAGATATCCAGATGGTCAGAGTCTGTAGCGGTAATTACAGTTGCATATGGAGTCAGCCAGTGGAAAGAACGGTCGAATTCATCTGCTTCAATGACAACGAGGTCACTCTTGTCAGAAAGGAGCAGGTTTGTTCCATAATTCTTTGAGATGCCTCCTAGAAAGGCATTGCATGTCACATGTGACTGGTGCAGCAAATGAGCAGCCATGGTAGAAGTCGTAGTTTTTCCATGGGTACCTGCCACACACATGCCCCTTTCTGTACGTGTCAGCATTCCCAAAACCTGTGCCCGTTTTTGGATTTCAAAACCATTTTCACGGAAATAGGTCAGTTCCTGATGATTGGCAGGAATAGCAGGTGTGTATATGATCAGCGTCGTTTCCGGTTGTTTGAAATCTTCCGGAATGAGCGTGATGTTTTCTTCGTAATGGATGCTTGCCCCTTCTTCATTCAACTTCTGGGTCAGTTCGCTCGGAGTGCGGTCGTATCCTCCTACTTTCTTTCCTTTGGAGAGAAAATAGCGGACCAAGGCACTCATTCCAATACCTCCAGCACCGATGAAGTAGACAGCTTTCAAAGTATTAATGTTCATTTCTCTTCTGGTAATTTACGGCTAGCTTATAGACTTCCTTGGCAATAACGTTGGCAGAATCCTTGAAGGCCAGTTTCGCAATGTTTGTACTTAATTTTGTTAGGGTTTCTGGTTGTTGTACCGTCCGGATAGCTAGGTCAAGCAATTTTTCTTCGGCCTCCATGTCCTTCACGTAAAAGGCAGCTTCTTTGTTGACCAGTGCCAATGCATTTTTGGTCTGGTGATCTTCTGCTACGTTTGGGGAAGGTACTAGAATTACCGGCTTTTGCAATAAACAGAATTCAGAAATGGAGCCAGCTCCTGCACGACTGATAACCAAATCGGCGGCGCTAAAAGCAGCTGCCATGTCAGAAATAAAGTCGGTAGTATGTAACATAGGCAGTTCTCCTGCTTTGGCCACGGTTGCTTTGGCTTCATCAATATAGAATTTCCCGGTTTGCCAGATAAACTGCACGCCAGATGATTTGATCTTATCTAGTCCATGCATTACGCAATTGTTGATAGTTCGTGCTCCAAGGCTTCCTCCTACAATCAATATTGTCTTTTTCTGAGGATCGAGTCCAAATGATTGGACAGCAGTTTCTCTGTTCAGCGTGTGATTCAATAGTCCCTGACGGACGGGATTGCCGGTCAGGATAATTTTATCTTTTTCAAAGAAACGTTCCATGCCTTCATAAGCTACGCAAATCTTGCAGGCCTTTTTAGCCAGCAGTTTATTGGTGACGCCGGCATATGAGTTTTGTTCCTGAATCAGAGTCGGAATTCCCATCATGCCTGCTACTTTTAAAGTCGGGCCACTGGCATAACCGCCTACGCCAACAGCGGCATGAGGTTTGAAATTCTTGATGATTTGTCGTGCTTTCAGTTGGCTTCGTATCAGTTTAATCAGTACACCGATATTTTTCCATAGATGTTTGCGATCGAACCCGGCAACGGGCAAACCTATTATCTGATAGCCTGCGGCCGGAACACGGTGCATTTCCATACGTCCTTCGGCTCCCACAAACAGAATTTCTATATCCGGATGTTGCTCTTTCAGGGCGTTTGCAATGGAAACGGCTGGGAAAATATGTCCTCCGGTTCCGCCTCCGCTAATGATTATACGTATCTTTTCTTCCATATACTCTTTCTTTTCTCTGCAAAGTTAGGAATAAACTCGTAAAATAGTTATTCTTAGACTTTTTTATACACTTTTTCCTTCAGTTTTCGGTATGGCTGTTTCTGTATCCGTTATCTGTTGGACTTGTTTGTTACCTAATTCGGCTGCCTGCTGTAATAGAGTTACTGCTGCTGCTTTTACTTCATTTTGCTTCTCTGCTTCTTCTGCCTGTGCTTCTTCTTGGTCACTTACATAGCGGCTGACTGCCAAAATCAGTCCGATATAGGCACTATTGATTAGGGTAGAGGTTCCTCCTTTACTGATCATTGGTAACGGCTGTCCGGTTACGGGAATGATGCCTACAGCTACTAACATGTTGAACATGGCCTGTAGTGCAATCAGAGTTCCAAAACCGATAATCATCAGACTGAAATATGTGTTGTCACATTTCCGGACAATTTTGGCGATGCGGGTTAGCAGTAATATGTATAAGAGTGCCACGCATGCTCCTCCTATTAATCCCAGTTCTTCAATGATGATAGCATAAATGAAATCGGAGAATGCCTGGGAAAGAAAGTCCCGTTGTACACTGTTTCCCGGTCCTTTTCCCAACACATGGCTACTGGCTATGGCAATGTTGGCATGAGCAATCTGTGCATCTTTGTCAATATCGAATTTTGCTGCAGGAATTTCTTCTCCACTGAAATGGTTTTCCAGTCGTGATTGCCAGGTCGTCATTCGGTGTAGTCCAATATCATCCCACGTCTTTGCTGGAACTTTTTCGATAATTGTCACACATATCAGCAAAAAACCGATAGTAATTCCTACTAATGCACCTAATTGCTTAAACGGTACACGTCCTATGAACATTAGCAGTAGCACAGTAGTCGCCAATAATAAGGCAGTAGACAGATTCTCTGTAAAAATCAGGGCACAGGTAATTCCTGTTACCCAAAGAATGTACTTGAATGCCCGTTTGTTGGCTCCATTTTCTTCCTGCAGTCGAGAAAGAATATATGCTACTGTGATAATGGTAGCCATTTTCGCCACTTCTGATGGCTGGAACCTGAAGAATCCCAAATCAATCCATCGTTTGGCTCCGTTAGTCAATGCACCGATGATAAATACAGCTATCAGCATAAGCCACGAGAGTGGTAGCAGTGCATTGAAAGCCTTGAACCATCGTGTAGGTATGTTGTGTGCAATGATAACCACTACAGTACCTGTCATCAGCAGTAGCATATGGGTAGTGATAGGTCCCCAATGGTCACCACTTTTGTATGTCAATGTGCTCGACGCGCTGAACACCTCAATGATTGAGATGAGACAAAGCAACAGGTAGATAATCCATACTACCTTGTCACCTTTAAACAGGTTTCTCAGTAAATCCATCTTCGGATATTTTGATTTATAGTTTGTTTACACATGCTTTGAATTGATCTCCACGGTCTTCGTAGCTTTTGAACAGGTCGAAGCTGGCACAGCAAGGGCTCAACAAAACAGTTTCACCTTTTTGTGCCATCTGGTAAGCTGCATTTACGGCATCCTGCATGCTTTGTACGTCAACAATCGGTAGACCGAAACTGTCAAAGAAGGCATGAAGTTTTTCATTGTGAAGTCCCAGAAATATCAAACCGGAACATTTTTCTTTCACCAACTGAGCAATTTCGTTATAATCGTTTCCTTTGTCCTTTCCTCCCAAAATCAGCACTGTTTTTGTCTTCATGCTTTGTAAAGCATACCAACAGGAGTTGACATTTGTAGCTTTGGAATCATTGATGTATTCTACTCCACGTACACGGGCTACCTTTTCCAGGCGGTGTTCTACACCTTTAAAGTCGCTCAAGGCTTCCCGAATGCATTCATTCCGGA
>URWP01000014.1 GCA_900551645.1 uncultured Bacteroides sp. | reverse complement strand
CCGCCTGTCTACCGTTGAAAGTAGAAGTTACAGGTTGTGGTGAATTGGTTGCTACGGATAATGGTGATCCTACATCATTCACTCCGTTTCAAAGTGCTGAACGGGAGTCGTTCAACGGTTTGGCATTGGCTATTGTCCGAGGAAAGAAAGGAACTACAGGGAAGATGCAGGTAAAAGTAAGTGGAGCCGGTCTTGAATCTGCTTCGATAGAAATTGAAGTGAAATAAAAGAAAGGAGAAAAGGATGCAGCCGGTGAGACAGAAGGCTGAATCCTGTCTCGATTCGGAGATGGGAACTGGTTGGTGATTTCCATCCGTTCGAAACCCTATCAGGATGCCGCAGAGATGAAGAAAAAGGAATCTAGGCAATGGATACGTATAATAAAAATCAGTCATATTGACTTTGAAAGAGTCTACAGAGATTATCGCCAGCCGTATCCGTTTTCCGAAAGACAGTTCTTCGTATAAGCATCGGTTAGAGGTTTCGGAAGACGGATCTTCGTGGAAACTTCTGTATAAGCGTGAATGTACGGGTTGAGATTTTAAGTCTGTACAGATGAATAAGAGACTGAAGTATTTCAGGATAACAATCGAAGATGCTTCCGAGGGGCGTGCCGGACTGGCTGAAGTGACTTTATACAAATAGAGTAAAAAATAGTCGGGATTTACTTAGAGTGATTGGTGCAATAATATAATATAATGTAAGGAGATGAAGAAGTTTGTGTGTTTGATTGCGGTATTCCTTTTGTGCAGCCATTTGTCTGCACGGGAATACCATGTGTCCGTAAAAGGAAAGGATACAAATGTGGGCAGTTTGTCTGCACCGCTGCGAACTATTCAGGCGGCTGCTGACAAGGCGATGCCGGGCGATGTGATTACCGTGCATGAAGGAATTTATCGGGAACGGGTGGTACCGCCTCGTGGCGGTGAATCGGACGAGAAACGTATCATTTATCAAGCTGCACCGGGCGAACGGGTGGTTATTAGCGGTTCGGAACGGGTTAAGGGTTGGGAAAAAGTACAAGACAATGCGTGGAAGTTGACTTTGCCTGATTCGTTCTTTGGCGAGAGCAATCCGTTTGACGAACAGATATATGGCAGTTGGTATCGTGGCAAAGGACGTCCGAACCACACAGGAATGGTGCTTCTTGAGGGGAAACGTATCCGTGAGACGTTTTCGTTAGAAGATGTGTTGCAGCCACTTGATGGCAAACAACCGCATTGGTATGCCGAAGCCGACGGCAACGGTGGCCCTGTATTGATGAATTTCGAATGGGTAGAGCCGGTGGGTGGCAAACGGCAGACTTCCATGCATGCTTCGGTAAAAGGGGGCGATGCGGCTATTTGCATTACGATTGTCAACCGATGGCCTTTCGGTTATTTGAAAGATGGGTCAGAGATGTATTTCGACCAGGTGGATTTTGGTACAGGTTCGGATACACTGATTTTTCAGGCGGCTACATTAGGCAAGGGGGGAACAGTCGAAATGCGTTTGGATACGCCTGATGGGGAATTGTTGGGAACCTCGCAGGTGACGAATACGGGTGACTGGGAGAAGTTCGAAGAGTTCTGCCTTCCGATGAAACGAGTGCTGGAGGGCAAACACAACCTCTGTTTGGTCGTTCGTGCGCCGGAGTTGCCTGAAAAGGGGAAGACTTCTATCTGGGCACAGTTCCCTGATAGTGTGAATCCCAATAAGGCAGGTGTGGAGATTACAGTTCGTCCGCAAGTCTTTTATCCGGAGAAGACAGGGATAGACTATATCACTGTCCGCGGATTTATTCTGGAGAATGCCGCTACTAACTGGGCACCTCCCTCAGCCGAACAGCCAGGTCTGATCGGACCGCGCTGGGCAAAAGGATGGGTGATTGAAGCCAATACCATCCGTAACTCCCGTTGTGCCGGTATTTCGTTGGGCAGACCGACATTCGGCCATTCGCATCATTACCGTTTCATGCCTCCGAGAGTCTATCCGGAAGCGGATGGAGGGCAGACGGAACAGCAGTTGTTGGATTATTTCGCCCATGCTTCTTGGAATAAAGAGGATGCCGGATTCCATGTCATTCGCAACAATCATATTTATGATTGCGGACAAGCGGGAATTGTCGGTTGCAGCGGCGCTGCTTTCAGTGTGATAGAGGGTAATGAAATTCATGATATATGTTTGGACGAGACTTTCGAAGGCGACGAGATGGCGGGTATCAAGTTGCACTTTGCCGTGGATGCCATCATCAGAGACAATCATATCTATAACACCATCCGTGGTTTGTGGCTCGACTGGGGTTCGCAAGGTATGCAGGTGACGGGCAATCTGTTTCACGACAACAACGTGCAGGAGGATATTTTCATAGAGGTTTGTCACGGCCCGATACTTTTGGCAAACAATATCCTGTTGTCCGGCTATTCGCTGAATCTGTCGCAAGGGATTGCCGGGGTACACAATCTGGTGACGGGTAAGGTGTTTGCCGGATTAGACCGTTGCGCCGGGGGTAGGTATTCTTTTTTTTACGAACCGCATGGGACGGTCTCGGTCGGCAATGTGCGGAATATGGGAGGTGACTTGCAATGGGTGAACAACCATTTCGCCCAAAAGGCCTCTTTGGGTAACTGGGACGAATGCCTGCTACCTATCCGTTACAAAGGCAACCTGTTTACGGCAGGGGCACATCCCGACAAGCGGGAAAAAGATTTTGTGGAGGCTTCCGGTTTTGACTCTGCTATCCGTTTGGAGCAGCGTGCTGACGGTTGGTATCTGAAGATGAATGTCCCCCAGGAAGGTATCACGAATCCGAAAAGCCGGTTAGTGACTACCGAAACATTGGATAAGGCGATTATCCCTCAACAAGCATTTGTGAATCCGGATGATAGTCCCATTGCCATCGACAAGGACTATTTGGGAAATAAGCGGAATGCTGTGCATCCTTACCCGGGACCGATAGAGGTGGAGAAAAGCGGTGCGCAGGAATGGAAAGTCTGGCCTAAATGATTGATATGAAATCTATAAACGAAGGAAGTCTGAGGACGATATTGATGTATAGAATCAAGAAAAACAGTAGAAACAAATAAATACGTGTTACGGTGAAAAAAAAGATATTTTTAGGAATCGGGTGCTCTTTTTTACTGGTAGCGCTAGTAGCTTGTACTTCTAATCAGAAAAAAAACGAAACAGGAATAACGGCGGACAGGATGTTGAATCCGATTTCTCCTCCCGGGTTATATATTGCGGATCCAGAAGTCCGACCAATGCCTGACGGTAGGATTTATGTGTACGGTTCACGTGATGAACCCGAACATGTTTGGTGTTCCCATTCTTATAATGTATTGTCTACTTCCGACCTGATTCATTGGAATGTGGAGCAGATGTCGTTTGCGACTACCGGTAAAGGGAAACAAACGAATTATACTGACCGAACGCTGTATGCTCCGGATTGTATTTATCATAACGGGAAATATTACCTGTATTATTGTTTGGAGGGAGGTGGTGAGGACGAAGGTGTGGCTGTGTCTTCCTCTCCGTATGGCCCCTTTAAAGAGGGTATGAAAATCGAAGGTATCAGCGGAATCGACCCGTCGGTTTTCATTGACGATGACGGACAGGGGTATCTGTTCTGGGGGCAAGGGTATGCGAAAGGAGCTAAATTGAGCAAGGATATGCTGACGATTGAGGGAGCCGTGCACGACAGTTTGCTGACGTATGAGGAGCATGCTTTTAATGAAGCAAGTTCTGTTCGGAAACGAAACGGAATTTATTATTATATATATGGGGGGCACCAACGGCACGGAGAATCTAATTGTGCAACATTAAACTATGCAACAGCAACTTCTCCTTTCGGACCGTACACCTATCGAGGAGTTATCATCGACAATTGGGGCAGCAATCGGAGGATAGTCAATAATCATGGTTGTATCTTTGAAGTGGACGGTCAATGGTATATTGCCTACCATCGGCCTACGCACGGAGGAGCAATGATGCGCAAGGCATGTTTGGAACCTATTACCTTCAATCCGGACGGCACTATTCAAGAAGTAGAAATGACAACGCAAGGTATTGGCGGACCGATGTCTCCATTGTTGCGGATGGATGCAGCAAGAGCCTGTCTGATGGGAGGACATGTTACTGTAGTCGCCCGTTATCCGAAATATGACATTCCCGTAGAATATTTGGCGGAAATAAGAGATGGTGATTATGCTTATTGGAAATACTACGATTTCGATCAAGCGGAAGTGAAACGTTTCATCTGCAAAACATGGGATAATAACCGTGCTGCCAAGATTGAGCTGCGTTTGGATAGTCCGGAAGGAGAATTGATAGGTGTCTGCGAGTTGGAACCGATGCAAGGTGAGACTGCCTATGTATTACATGAAGCATCAGTCAAATCGGTAAAAGGCAAACATGCCCTCGTAATGGTTTTCAGAGGTGATCCTCTTGCAAAAGAAGAAGACATAATGAATCTGGAATGGTTTACTTTTACCGAATAAGCCTCCTAAAAAGTAAAATGTGTAGCCGTCTGTTGGATGATAAGATTATTGAAAAAGTCTGTAACTGCTATAACATCTGCCGTCATGGGAAGGCAGCTCCGCAGCCCGAGTTTTATTTGCCGGAATATTGGTCGAACTTCGGAATGGGTGGGAAGGATGTTTTGGTGTTGGGATTGCGTCAGTTATCCCATAGTGTATAATGATGCGTTGTTTGTGAGCGAGAAAAATGAATATGTGTGGTGGTATGTTGTGGAACGAACCACATTCCGAACATCCATTTATAGTTTGTAACACAATGATGAATTGTATATGATTTGTGTCTTATTTAGTGATATAATGGAATTAATGAATTAAGAATAGATGAAAAAATTATTTAATTGTGCAGTATTGTGGCTTGCTTTTGCAAGCATGGCCTTAGCCAAAAGCCCGAAAAATATCATCATTATGATTGGTGACGGGATGGGAATCAACCAGATTCAAGCTGCTTATACGCAGAATGGCGGACACCTGAACATGACAGACCGTTGTCCTTTTGTTGGCTTGCGTCGAACGAACTCCGCCAATAGTTACACAACCGATTCGGCTGCCGGTGGAACGGCTATTGCCACAGGCACGAAAACGAACAACGGAATGGTCGGTATGACTCCGGACAGTGTCCCGTTGAACTCGATTATCCGGTTGGCTACTTTGAAAGGCTTATCGACGGGAGTTATTGCTACCAGTTCGTTGACTGATGCTACTCCGGCCTCTTTCGTGGCCCATCAACCTTCACGTTATATGCAGGAAGAAATTGCGGCAGATTATTTGAATAGCGACATCAATCTTTTCATTGGTGGCGGGAGAAAATATTTTGAGCGGCGGAAAGACGGCCGGAACATATCGGAAGAAATGGAGGAAAAGGGTTACGAGGTAGTTTATTCCTTGGCTGAAGCTAAGGATATTTCCGGTAATCTGGGCGTGTTGCTTTCCGAAGACGGGATAGAACCAGTTGATAAGCGAGAAAATGGCTTTCTGGCAAATGCTACGGAATTGGCGATAGAGCAATTGTCGGAAAATAAGAAAGGCTTTGTCCTGATGGTGGAAGGTTCCCAAATAGATTGGGGTGGACATAATAACGACCAGGAATACATGGTAGGCGAGACCATTGACTTTGACCGGGCGGTAGGCAAAGCGCTCGATTTTGCAGAAAAAGACGGAAACACATTGGTGGTTATCACGGCGGACCATGAAACTGGTGGTATTGCTATCCATGGTGGTGACTATGACAAGAAAGAGGTTACAGTGAAATATACAACGGGTGGACATTCGGCTTCCCCTGTCCCGTTTTTCTCTTACGGACCTGGTGCTGAACAGTTTGCCGGCTTTAAAGACAATACGGCCTCTTTCCATTTGATGAAAAAACTGTTGGGAATAAAATAAGTATTAAAATAGTATTCGTAATGGCTTTTCGAATTAAGTTATTAGGATTGGTATGTCTTTGGCTAATTGCTGGAGACAAGTCAGTATACGGACAACAGTTGTATACTGACTTGGTAAATTTATTTATGGGAACATCTGGCGATCACGGACAGGTATCGCCAGCTGCTACGGTACCTTTCGGTATGGTGGCGGTCGGACCGGATAGTTCACCCAGACAGCATGCTGGGTATGATTATGCCGAGACAAGGACATCCGGCATTTCCGTCAACCGCCTGTCAGGAGTGGGATGTGGTGGTTGTGGAGGCAATCTCAGTATTCGGCCGGTTGCCTATGAACAGGAGTGGAAGCGGATCCCGGAAACGGAAACAGCTTCTCCCGGTTATTATTCAGTAGCATTTGATGATGGAACAACAGTCTGTCTGACAGCTACGGAACGTATGGCCGTGGAGAAATACCATTTTGACCGGAAGAAAAAGGAGCAGGCACTTTACGTTGATTTCTTTTCTTCCTTTTCAGGAGCGTCGGCACAGTATAAAAAAGTGTCGGATAATGAAATACAGGGTGTCATACAGGGTGGAAATACTTGTGGAGTCGGTGCTTACCAATTGGCATTCAGTCTATACACTGATATACCTTTTATTTATACACCGTTAGAGAAGGGTAAAGGAAAGCTTTCGTTTGATAATGTGGAAGGGGTAGAGGTACGTATTGCCCTCTCTTCTGTTTCTCCAATGGAAGCCTCGTGGGAGGTAAAAGAATCATTGAGGAACGATTTTGACCAATTCCGTAGAACGGCATCCGATAAATGGAATGAAGTCTTGTCACGGATAGAGGTGGAAGGAGGGACTGATGAGGAACGTATCCTTTTCTATACTTCATTGTATCGTGCCAGTCTGAGTCCTCATGAAGTAGCTCGTTCGGGAGAATTCTATCGTGCGACGGACGGTAATCTGCATTTGGCTGACAATAAGACCTTTTATAGTTCATGGTCTATCTGGGATACGTTCAGGGCCAAGTTCACGCTGTTGAATCTGCTGGTGCCGGACAGGATGCCGGATATTGCCCATTCTCTGTTGCTACTATATCGCAACGGCAAGGAAGCCTGGAGTACCTCTTTCGAGCCGACCCCCTCGGTGCGAACTGAACATACGGCAACCGTCTTATTGGACTGTTATCATCGCAGTGTGAAAGGTATTGATTTCAGTATAGCCTATCAGGCAATGAAAGCAGAGGTGGATGCTCTGAAACCCAAATCGCCCGACCAGCAGATGGAAGCAGTAACTGACTTGTGGACTTTGTCGCAAATAGCCGCTATTGTGGGACAGACGGAAGATGAACAGAAGTATAAAGCCTTGGCCGAACAACTGTTCGAACAGACTTGGAAAAAAGAATTCATGAACATCACGCCGGATTATGCCAAGATGGGAGGAAACGGAATGTATCAGGGAACTGCCTGGCAATATCGATGGGCTGCCCCATTCTATTTGGATAAGATGAAGGAATGGGTGGGCGAGGAGAAATTGGTAGAGCAACTTTCCTATTTCTTCAACCATTCGTTGTATAACCAGGGGAACGAACCGGACATACATGTCCCTTATATATTCAATAAACTGGGTAGGCCGGATTTGACCCGCGATATTGTGTACCGCCTGCTGACAGACGATAAGATGGTGCATCTCTATGGCGGTAATGCTGAGTTTACTACTCCTTACGTCGGGCGTGCTTTCCGTAACCATCCTGAGGGTTACATGCCAGAGATGGATGAAGATGACGGTACGATGAGTGCGTGGTATGCTTTCAGTGCGATGGGGTTGTTCCCCTTGGTGATTGGCAGTGACGAGTACGAGCTGGTTGCTCCTTTGTTCGATAAGGTGGTTTTGCATTTGCCCGAAGGACGGGATTTGGTAATTACCGCGAAGAACAGGAAGAAGCGGAACATGGATGCCAAGAAGGTCTTGTTAAACGGGGTGGAGTTGAAGGATTTCTGCCTCCGCCATGCTGCGCTTGAAAAGGGTGGAACACTGACCTTTGTCTTTTAGTTTCAAAAGGCCACAGCGTGACATTGCCCGATGGGGTACAGATGTGTACGCATATAAACGAATGCTAAGTATTGAATTTGAATCTAAACTTGAAAAATAGAAGAATCTATGAAATGGAAACAGATAACCGTATTGGCGGTATTGACGACATCCTGCTTGTTGGCGGAAGCGAAAGTAAAACCTATTGTACATTATAACTTTGGAAAATCAGGGAATGTCACCTATGCTGTGGCTCCGGAGCGGTTGGAACCGGTGACGGGAAAAGGCTCGCTGGTGGCGGTGGGGCGACCTGTCTTCTATGCCGATGCACCCGGCGACAAGAAGATGAAAGGTGAAGGCGGAATCCTGTTTAACGGCGATGGCGACGGATATAAACAGGCATCAGCCGTAGGTATTCCAACCGACAATCAGGTATTGGAAGTATGGGTTAAGCCCAGGCTGAATACCCAATTGAGTGAAAAAGAAAATCAGCAGGCACAGGTGCTACTTTCCAATGGGACAGCTAAAGAAGGATATGTGTTTGTTCATCAGAAAGGGCATTGGTATCTTATCTCCGGCGGTTCGGGACGGGTAGAAGTCGGGGAGGTGTCTCATAACGCCTGGACGCATCTGGCCATGGTGGTGGAAGATGGAAAAGGTTCTGTCTGGATGAATGGGAAGAAGACCGGGACATTCAAACCGACTAAAACCTTGGCACCGCATTTCTCCATCGCTGTTTCGGAAGATGGAAAAGAGGCTTTTTACGGCGAAGTCTATGAGGTAAGGTACAGTACGTTTGCTACGGGTAAGTTTGATCCGGAGTCTGATTTCCTGCTGGATTATAAAAAGCTCAAAGAGACCGGTAAGCAACGCTTGGCCGAACGCCGTGCCTTGGTGCAACAACTGGAACAGGCGGGTGAGGGCAAGAAGGTCGTAGCGGAGCTTCCCGCTGTCTGTCAGGAAAAGGACTGGCTGATCAGTCAGATAGAGGAACCGGCCTGTTTGTATGTACAGCAGTCGGAAGATGGAGTAACATCCAGTTTCCAGTTGAATAACGGGTTGATTTCACGTACTTTTTATGTCGGCGAGAATATTGCCTGTGTAGGATATAAGAATCTTTCGAATGGGGCCGAGTATTTGCGGGCGGTGAAGCCGGAAGCACGTGTTTGTATTGACAGCGTATGGTATGAAGTCGGCGGATTGAAAGGACAGCCGGAATTGTCTTATCTGTTGGATAGTTGGTATACGGAAATGGAGGCATCCGACTTGGCGTTTACACTGGCGAAAGTGGAAACCGGGCTTCCGCTGATGCGCTATCCGTGGACACCGAAGTATAATGCCGTTCCGGCAGACTGGCCTGCCAAGGGCCTGCGCATGGAGATGACTTTTGTACCGACCGAAAGCATGGTGGATGTGAAAGATATGCAGGTGAAGGTCAACTATGAAATCTATCAGGGCTTGCCTGTAATCGCCAAATGGATAGAGGTGATTAATGAAGGCGAAAAGGAAGTGTTGTTGAACGATATGGAGTGTGAGGTACTGGCTGTCAACCAGGATCAGGTGAAACGTCTGCATGTGGAGAGTGATTTCTCCTTTGCGTTGGTCAATGCGGATCTGGAGGGTAGTGCGTTGATGCATTATGCCGGTACTCCCAAACCTTATCACGTGGGTGGTTCTACAACCAAATGGACGGTCGACAAAGACTATAATACCTGGGCCAGCCATAATCAGGCAGAGGACAAGTTCCTGGGTTTCCCACATCATAATTTGTTGTTGAGCAAACTGCCGATGGGACCTTATACGAAAGTTGACCGGGAGGCTCCCTTCAAATCGTACATTACCTTCGAATTGTTGCAGGATAGCGATGACCGTGAGCGGCAGTCACTCGGCCATCGTCGGATGTATAAGAAGTTGGCTCCGCAAACCACCGAGTCACTGATTGCCGGAGGCATCACTTCGCACGATGAAGCGAAGCTGAAAGGGTTTATCGACCAGATGGCGGAACTGGGCCTCGAGCAGTTGGATATTATGGCATGGCCGGGCATCAGCCATGATAACCTGGATTCTACTTATGTACAGTTGTGGCGAAGGGTGGCTACATACGCCAAAGAGCGTGGTATCGTGATGGGTGGTTACGAATTGCAGGTGGCCTCTCGCGGACGAGGAGCTGAGGTGGATTGTATCCATCCGGAGACCGGCAAGCCGGGTAGCCTTTTCGGGCAGAGTGTCTGCATTGCCAGCGGGTGGAAAGACACTTATTATCCGAAGATGTGGGAGTTCTTCGATAAAACTGGATTCATGACGTATAATATGGACGGTCCGTATCACGGCGACCCGTGTGCCTCTACGGTTCATCCGCATCATATGCGGTTGGAAGATTCGCAGTGGCAGCAATGGAAGACGCAGGTAGAGGTCATTCATGAACTGAAACGTAGAGGAATGTACGTCCCTATTCCGGACTGGTATTTCCTCAACGGACAAAACGCTACTGGAATGGGATACCGTGAAGCCAGTGCCAACCTGACTCCGCAACAGCAACTCTTGTTGGGCCGACAGTATATCTATGACGGAACCTGGCATAAGATCCCGACGATGGGATGGATGACTTTGCAGCTGGTCGGCTTCTATACAAATGATCCGCGTGTAGGGTTAGAGCCTTTATGTGACAATTTAGACCGCTATGAAGCGCAGCTGATGCAGTTTCTGGGAAGCGGATGCCACCTGACTATCCGCGGAAATCGCTTGTATGATACGCCGGAAACGAAGCAGATGGTGTCTCGTTGTATCAATTGGTTTAAGGAATACCGCGACATATTGACTTCCGATATTATCCATGTCAGCCGTCCGACCGGTCGCGACCTGGACTGCATGATGCACGTGAATCCTTTCATCCGTCATAAAGGGATGGTGGTTGTGTTCAATCCGACCGACAGGGATATCACGAAAGAGATGCGTCTGCCGCTGTATTATACGGGCTTGAAGGATAAGGCTACAGTTACCTCTTCAGACGGAAGCAGGCAGAACTTTTCGTTGAACCAGAAAGGTGAATTACTGCTGCCGGTCTCGATAAAGGCGCAGGGCATTTCCTGGTATCTGATAGAAGAATAGAGTATAGGATGAAATAAGGAGATGGATATGAGAAAGTTATTGCTATTACTGATTGGTGGAATCGTTTGTGTTTTGTTGGTAACAGGATGCAAAGAAACCGGTCATTCGAATAATCGTTATGTCAATAAATGGATTGGTACGGCTTCGGATGGTAGAGTTACTCCGGTCGCTTCCGTGCCGTTCGGTATGATGCAAATAGGTGCGGACACGCGGTCTTGCGGCTCCGGATATCATTATGATGACTCCTCTGTGCTGGGATTCAGTCACCTGCATAAAAGTGGGGGTGGATGTGCCGATTTCTTGGATATCCTGTTTATGCCGTTACCTCTGAATGAGGCAGTGGACGGTGACAGATTGTATTCCAAGCAATACCAGGCGGCATTGTCTCACCAGGAAGAAAAGGCGGAACCGGGATACTATTCGGTCAATCTGTATAACAAGCAGCTGACGGTGGAGCTGACCGCTTCCCGTCGTTGCGGAATCCAGCGATATCGGTATACTTCCGGAGGGGTGATACCGGTAGTGGTAGATTTGAACTATGGTTCGGAATGTGCCTGTACCATCCAACCCGAGCACGATGTAGATACGGTCTATATATCTGCATTCGAGCTAGTGGACTCGTGTACGATTCGCGGTTATCGCTTCTCGAACGGTTGGACACCGGGACAACAGGTATATTTCTATTCCCGTTTCTCATCACCGATCAAAACTTGTGCTTTGTATGTCGATGACCGTCGTATAGCGGAAACTTCCTTTGCCGAAGGACGAAACATAAAAGCTTTACTTTCTTTTGAGAATGAATGTGGAGAGTTGACAGTAAAGACGGCACTTTCTTCGGTAAGCATGGAGGGAGCGGCAGCTAATTTGTTGACGGAAGTCCGGGATAAGGCATTCGAAGAGGTGAGACAGGCAGCCTTTGAGTCATGGAGTCGGGTGCTGGGACAGATAGAGGTGGAGACCGACGATCCGAAGAAGAAGGAACTTTTCTATACCTCGTTGCACAATGTCATGCTGTATCCGTTCCTGATGTCGGATGTGGACAACCGTTTCCGAGGACCGGATTACCAGGTGCACCAGACCGATGGTTTTGACTACTATGGAGGCGTGGTCGGACTTTGGGATACATTTCGGGCGGCTTGTCCGCTGTTGGCAATGCTGAATCCGGAAGTAACAAATGATTATGTCAAGACGTTGCTGGAACATTATAAATATGCCGGACAGCTGCCGATATGGACGTTGTGGGGCATAGAAAATTATCAAATGACAGGAATCCACTCGTTGCCGGTGATAACGAACGCTTACTTGAACGGGGTGCGAGACTTTGACACCCGGTTGGCTTTAGAGGCCATGGTAACTTCGGCCATGAAAGATACGTGCGGTTATTCCATGGGTTATTTTGTCGGTCTGGAAAACTATAAGAAGTATGGCTATGTGCCTTGCGATCAGGAAATGGAGTCGGTGGCACGTACGCTGGAATATGCGTTTGATGATTATGCGCTGGCTCGTTTTGCCGAGGCTGTCGGTGCGGAGCAAGAGGCTGTTCGCTTCATGAATCGCTCGTCCAACTATCGCAATGTCATCGACCCTGTCACCTTGCTGGCACGGGGACGAACGAAAGACGGCGGTTGGCGTACACCGTTCGATCCGTTAGCTTCTTCGCACCGTCGGGACGATTATTGCGAGGGGAACGGATGGCAGTGGACTTTTTTTGTGCCGCATGACGTAGAAGGACTGGCTAGTCTGCTGGGCGGTAAAAAAGCATTGGAGGCTCGATTGGACACACTTTTCAGTATGTCTTCCGAATTGCGGGGAGACAATGTTTCCGGGGATATTACCGGACTGATTGGGCAGTATGCACATGGAAATGAGCCGGGGCATCATACCATATATATGTATAATCGGGTAGGTCGTCCTGACAAGACACAGAAGTATGTCAACCAAGTGTTGACCACTCTCTATGACAACACTCCGGCAGGTATTTGCGGCAATGAAGATACTGGACAGATGAGTGCCTGGTATGTTTTTAGTTCGTTAGGCTTCTATCCGATGAATCCGGCTTCCGGACAATATGAGTTGGGTGCGCCCTTGTTCCGGAAGGCTGTAATCAGACTGGCTTCGGGCAAGAAACTGGTTATCCGGGCAGACAACCTGTCGGATGAGAACATTTATGTAGATAAGGTTTATCTGAACGGGCAGCTTCTGGACCGTACGTACATTACGTTCGAGGAAGTACAGCAGGGCGGTGAACTTCGTTTTGAAATGAAAGGGGATGATTTATAAATAAGAGCTAAAGGCTTTGTAATAGGTTTCCATTTAAGAATCAGAGGACATGTCGGAACTCAATTTTTGAAGGCATGAATTTATGATTTAAGATCGGACATCCTAAAGGACGAAAGAAGGGGGTGTATCAAACTCTGTATGGAGTGATGATACACCCCCTTTTTAAGGTTATGATTGCAAACTGTAACTTTTCGAAGTGACTATTTGTAAATGGAAACATTAATAAGACTTTTCTTTTATTTCAGCTCCTATTTTCTTTCATTTTTCTATCAGACCGGCTTAATTGTCTGCTCTGATATATAAAGGCAACTCCAACAGGCTTCATTCCCAGGTTTTCCATTGACCATTCTTCGTTCGCCGACTCTGAATGAAGAATTCAGCACTGCTGTTATTACCGATATCTCTTCTTGAAACAGGCCGAAAAGAAACTTAGCTACACGGACCTTCAAATAATTTCCCAATAACATGTAAACAGCTTCTTAGGATTTAGACATTTTTTCTGGTTGGGCTTGTGTGTGTATCCGGTTTGAACCTACTTATGTATAAAAGCATACGGGTTGGGATTTTAGAACTGCATGATTCTTATCCCGAATAAATTTTAGGTGATTATTATTAAAAAACGTTCAATATGAAAAACATGGTTAAGTCTGGATTTTTATGTTTCCTTTTTCTTGTAAAGGTTATGTCTGTTGGAGCGCAAAGTGTTTTAGAGCATGTCAATATGTTTATAGGAAGTACTGGGAAACATAGTACAGAGTATGGTGGAACCATCCCGGCTGTCAGTGAACCTTTTGGAATGACACAATGGTGTGCGGCTACCCGTGTAAATGGAATCTCCAGAACTTGTTATCACTATGATGATAATAGGTTAATCGGTTTCATGGCTACTCACCAGCCGGCAGTCTGGATGGGAGATTATGGATTTTTTACCTTGATGCCACAAGTAGGAGAGATACAAATACAACCCGAAGTACGTTCTGTAGTACTGAATCATTCCCAAGAAACGGCAACACCTTATTATTACAAAGTTAACTATACTGATGCAAAAGGAAATGAAGTTGGTACTGAATTTACGGCAACTTCCCGTTGTGCTTTTTTTAAAGTAACTTATCCGAGCAATGGAAAAGCCCTGTTGTTCTTGGAAGCGTCTAGAGAGAAAGATGGAGGAGGCATTCAGATTCTCCCTGAACGGCAGGAAATAAGAATCTATAATAAGGAACGGCATGATAGTCATTTAGGCCCCAGACTGTATAATTTTAAAGGTTGTTATGTCTTGAGGTTCTCCGAACCTTTTGCCGGATATGGTACATGGAATAATGATGACGTTTTTAAAGACAAATGTTCTGAAGAAGGTTCGCATGCGGGTGGATACATAGAATTTGAGGATAATATAAGAAGTGTGGAAGTGAGGATAGGTTCTTCATTTATTGATTATAGCCAAGCTGCATATAATCTGAATGAAGAAATGCCCGATACATTGAATTTTGAGCAGATAAAAGAGAAGGTGAAAGAGGTGTGGGAAAAGAATTTGGACAAGATATCGGTCAAAGAGGCTTCTGATGAAGATTTGGATATTTTCTATACAGCCTTTTTCCGTACAATGCAATATCCCAGGGAATTTTCTGAATATGGACGTTATTACAGTCCGTTCGATGATCGGGTACATGAGGGAGTATCTTATAATGCCTATTCCTTATGGGATACCTTTAGAGCACAACATCCTTGGCTTCAATTGACCCAACCCGGTCGGATTAACGATATGATTACATCATTAATACAAATGTATCAGGAAGGCGGCTGGTTACCTAAATGGCCTAACCCGACTTACACCAATATCATGATAGGTACGCATGCGGATGCGGTCATAGCCGACGCTTTTGTCAATGGATTTAGGGGTTATGATGTAGAGAAAGCCTATGAGGCTGTAAGGAAAGATGCATTCTGTGCACCTCGCGGTGATTACAGGTGGGGAGACCGTCACTATTGGAATGGAGACTATGAAGCGAGAGGTGGATTGACAGAATATCTGCAATTGGGTTATGTAGCTTCCGATAAAACTAATGAATCTGTTTCACGTACGATGGAATTTGCATTGGATGATTATTGTATAGCACAGATGGCCAAGGAGCTTCAACACGAGGATGATTATAAGGTCTTGATGAGGAGTTCCAGAAACTACCTCAATCTATTTAACTATCGGACTGGATTTTTTCAGGCAAGAAAAAGTGATGGAAGCTGGGGGAAAACTGAAGAGGGTTTTACGGA
This sequence comes from uncultured Bacteroides sp., assembly GCA_900551645.1. Lineage (GTDB taxonomy): Bacteria > Bacteroidota > Bacteroidia > Bacteroidales > Bacteroidaceae > Phocaeicola. Next base: position 9,330 of record URWP01000014.1, on the reverse strand, counting down.
AGGAGGCAAATGGACTTATCGGTTTTGTGTGATGCAGAATGTTCCAGATTTGATAAGTTTGATGGGAGGAACAAAAGCGTTTTGTACTGAGCTTGACAGGAACTTCGAAGAAGGGTATTATCGGCACGATAATGAGCCGGGACATCATTTTGCCTATTTATATGACTACTGTGATAGGCTTGATAAGGTTCAGAAACGTATTCCTGCAATTATGAAGCAGCATTATCAGAACAGACCTGACGGCTTGTCTGGAAATGATGATTGCGGACAAATGTCTGCATGGTATCTGTTCAGTGCTTTGGGCTTTTATCCGGTTACTCCGGCTTCGGGTGAGTATGCGCTGGGTATTCCTCATTTTAAAGAGATCGTTGTTCATCTGGATGGAGGTAAAATTCTGAAAATTAAAGCTCCGGACTTGAAAAAAGGACAGCCGCTTACGCACGTCAGGATGAACGGGAAATTATTGGAAAAACCGTTTGTTTCAGTTAAAGAAATCATGCAGGGAGGTGTATTGGAGTTTTCATCCCGATAGATTTGGGCGGGATGGATTATGAAAGCTCCTTGATACATGATGCCGAATGTGTATCTGAATAATTTGAATAATATATTCCGGTTGTTTCAGCTGATTTGTGAAGGAAATATGTTCTGTCATGATTTTCGGTGAACCATGAAATAGTTGATAATAATCTTAAAATAGAATTTTTAGCAATGAAGACACAGAAAGAAAAAATGAAAGGATGGTTGGCAGGATTCTTTGTAGCTGGAACGTTATTCTGTTCCTGTTCCGATAAGAGTGGAGAAGTGATTCCGACCGATTATGTGAATCCTTTTATTGGAGCGAGTACAAATATTCAAGCTGCAGGAGCATATCATGGGTTAGGTAAAACATATCCAGGTGCAGTTGTTCCATACGGTGCTGTACAAGTCAGTCCGAATACGATAACTGGAGGTGATAATGGGTCAGGATATAGCTATGAACACCGGACCATAGAAGGTTTCGCGTTTACCCAAATGAGTGGGGTAGGCTGGTACGGTGATTTAGGTAACTTGCTGGTTATGCCCACTGTCGGGAAGATGCATACTAATTCAGGGAAAGAAAATGGTGTGGAAGGGTATCGCTCGGCCTATGACAAAGCTTCTGAAAAAGCTACAGCCGGATATTATAAGGTATTTCTTACAGATTATCAGGTAAATGTTGAAGCGACGGCTTCTCTCCATAGTGGAATGTTGCGGTTTACTTATCCGCAGAGTAAACAGGCTAGAATACAGATTGATTTGGCCCGTCGGGTAGGTGGAACATCTACTTTCCAGGCTGTGAAAGTGATAGATGAGCATACGATAGAAGGACGTATGGAATGTACCCCTGAAGGTGGAGGATGGGGAAATGGAGATGGCAAAGCGAACTATACGGTATATTTTTACACCCAGTTTTCAAAGCCCTTGAAAGATTTCGGCTTTTGGGAAGTTACTGTGCCGGAGGGGCAATCGCGCAAACGTGAATTTATTGAAAGTAAAGAATTTCAAGAACTCACTTCTCAAGCTAGGATTGTACGGAATGTAAGGGAATTTCAAGGGAAGCATATTGGTTTCTTTATGGAATTTGATACGGAAGCCGATGAAAAGGTATTGTTCAAGTCCGGGATTTCGTACGTCAGCGAGTCGGGTGCAGAAATGAATCTGAAAAAAGAGATTGCTGACTGGAATTTTGAAAAGATACGGGAGCAGGCACGGAATCAGTGGGAGGTGGCCTTGTCGAAGATAAAGGTTCGTGGAGGTAGTGAGGAACAGAAATGGATTTTCTACACCGCCTTGTATCATACAATGATTGATCCCCGGATTTTTGCTGATGTAGATGGTAAATATGTAGGTGCAGATGGCAAAGTACATGAATCTGACAGGTTTACCAAAAGAACTATATTCAGTGGCTGGGATGTGTTCCGTAGCCAGATGCCTCTGCAGACTATAATCAACCCTTCTTTAGTGAATGATTTGTTATGGTCTTTGACGACTATGGCAGAGGAAAGTGGCAATGGTTATTATGAAAGATGGGAGTTCTTGAATGCTTACAGTGGATGTATGTTGGGTAATCCTGCCATTGCTGTTTTGGCTGATGCTTATGCTAAGGATATTTGTCAATTGAATATGGATAAGGCTTATGCGTATGCAGACAAAACCTCTAAAATGTTCGGTAATTCTGCATTGGGATACTCTCTCAATCCGTCAAGTATCTCCAAGACCCTGGAATATGCCTATACGGAGTGGTGCATGTCCCGATTGGCAGAAGCTATGGGAAAGCATGAGGATGCCGAATATTACGCAAAGTTGTCCCAATCCTATCGCAACCTATATGATACAGAAAAACATTGTTTCCGTCCGAGAGAAGCCGATGGCTCATTCGAGGCTTGGCCTGCAAAGGGAATATTACAGGAGGGTTATGGTTGTACGGAATGTAATGAGTATCAACAGAGGTGGTTTGTCCCTCATGACATACAGGGTATGGTGGAACTGATGGGAGGAATAGAACAGGTGGTTGCTGATCTGGATACCCTGTTTGCAAAAACTCCGGTTGATTTCTTATGGAATGCATATTACAATCATGCAAATGAGCCTGTGCACCATATCCCTTATCTATATAACCGTTTGGGAGAACCCTGGAAAACTCAGAAATGTTCACGTTTCATCTGCGATAATGCTTACCATAACAGTGTGGAAGGCTTGGTCGGTAACGAAGATGTAGGTCAGATGTCTGCATGGTATGTTTTATCTGCTTGTGGATTATATCCTATCTGTCCGGGTGATACCCGTTATGAAATAACCAGTCCGTTGTTCGATGAGGTAAGCATTCAGGTAGGGAATAATAAAACATTCGTTATCAAGACTTATCATAATTCATCTGAGAATGTATATATCCAGTCTGCCCGTTTGAATGGGAAACAGTATTCAAAGTGTTATCTGGATTATAAGGATATTATGAAAGGAGGCCTGTTGGAATTGGATATGGCGGCAATTCCCAATGAGAAATGGGGAAAATAAAAGCTGAAATATTGATGATTATTATGGCTCGGGGACTTTTGAAATAAAGAAAAAAGATGATAACTCATTTTGAATTTGAAAGAACAAAAATTAATTATATTGATTAAAGTAAGGAATATTATGAAAAAACATATATTGACGTATGCATTATTTGTATGTATGCTAGGAAGTTGTAGTTTGGATGGAATACGAACTTTTAATACTGATTATTTTCGGGTAGATATCAATTCCAAAGGATATATTGTAGGGATGTGGGACCGGACAAAAGAAAATCGGAACTTTAGTCCGACAGACCAGCCCTCACCGTTGTTAGCACTTTACAATAGTCAGTTAAAGCGCTATTATTATCCGGAAAAAGCCAGTTTCAGCCATGGTAAATATCGTTTGGAATATGAAAACGGTTCTGTGGCTACGGTAAAACTGGAGGAAAAGGACCGTTATTTCAAGCTGACTTTGGAAAAGCTTGAAAATCGGGATGGGATAGACGGTGTACAGTGGGGAAACTATTATACCAATATAAACAATCTGTTGGGTGAAATAATAGGAGTAGCCAGAGATACATCGGCAGCCGTCGGTTATGCTATCGGTGCTTTGGCACTGGATGATAATACCATCGGTGGAGAATCCCGTTTTACTTCGGAAACAGGTGCAGCCGGCTATATTGCACATACTCCTGATCCGGAGAAATATCCCTTGCCGGTAACACTACATGAGGGACAGCAGTTTACTTTAGGTGGAGACGGAATCAATGACGTGGCTTTCTATAACCGGAAGGAACCCTATTATCGGATGTTATATGGGAATACTGCAGGAGTGGATTGTAACGGACGTATCAATATCCGTTATCATTCACGTGACAGACGGAAAGGGGACTTGATTTATTCTCCGGAAGGTGTACCCATCCAGCAGAACAATGAACCGAACCATATGCAACGCCAAGCTGTACCTGGTGTGGATTATATCGGGTCATCCATCGCTCTTTGGGGAAGTCCGGACAGTATTGCACTGATGGATGTGATACAGACTATTGTACTGGAAGAAGGATTACCTTATCCTACTTTCAATGGGAAGTGGGTAAAGGATCCGACTTCTTTCATGCCTGACTTGTTTATTACCGGAAGTCCTTATGACAGTATTGCATCGTATGCAAAACAAATGGGAGTACGGGTAATACATTCTTATAATCAGCCGTTCTTGCAACCCGATCGTTCTAATGGGGGATTTATTGACGGACGAAATGAAGAAAAAAAACCTTTTCATTTTATGACAAGTAATCTTTCACATCGTGAATATGCAGAACTTCTTAAGAAAGACAGTCTGATTCTCGGACGAACTAGTATTTCTAATTCGTTAGCTCCAGGAACGAAGGATTGTAGTCCGGTTCCCTCAGACAGTATCTGTATTTTGCATCGTCGTTACTTAACAGCTGATTTGAATGAAAATGATACACTAATCTATATTGATAATCCTGCCTACTTGGAGGAAGTTGCGTGCTGGGAGGGGCACTCGCCGGAATTGAATATGGTAAAGATTGGAAAAGAATTGATTCATTACATAGGTGTCAGCCGTGAAAAGCCTTACCGATTGCTGAAGGTAACTCGTGGCTATTGGAATACAATGCCAACAGCTCATGTCAAAGGAGATGCTGTAGATAAACTCCAGCCTGCTGTGGGGGGAGCCTATACTGGGTTGATTCCTAACTTGGAGTTGCAGGACGAAATAGCGAAACATTATGCAGATGTCTGTAAAAATAGTGGTCTAGGATATTATGATTTTGATGGACAAGAGTTCTTCTTCCATACAGGATTCGGTTCGTACTCTGTAAAACGTTTCTTCCGCCACATGTTTACCCGTGCAAAAGAATTGGGAATACCTGATATCCGTTTCACAGGAGCAACGCTTTCTGAAGGTTCCTGGCATTATCAGAGTATCTGGAATGTAGGTGGCGGTCTGAACATGTATGATGCAGAAAAGCGTCTTTGGGGAAGTACGACCAGTCAGGGAAAAGATTTGCGTGATGTAACGTTTGCCAATTTCTTTCCTTCTTCTTTTGGACATAATTTTTCTGTTTCTGCTCATACGACAGTTGAAATATTTGAACACATTGAAGCGACGGCTATCGGTTACAATGCAACTTATTCATTGAATCTGAATCCTAAAGATGTAGAAAGCTGTCCGCAGAAATATGCCATATTCAATGTAATCAAAACTTGGGAAGAAGCACGTCGTGCCGATGCATTCCCGACTCACATCAAGAAATTGCTCCAAAATCCGGACCTGAGTTGGAGGTTGGAAAAGAAGGTGGGGAAAGACGGATGGACATTGTATCAGATGGAAAACGGGCAGAAGGGACGTTCCTTTGATTTGTATCCGAAGCAGCAATAATGAGGCATAGGGCAAGCTATGCAGTAACAGAGAGTATCAAGCATATTCCCTATTACTGGCTGTTCTATATTCTATAGTAAAGATTTGGTTTGTAGAATAATGACTATAAGAAAATACATTGTAAACTTGTTGCTACTTGCATTTTCAATACATCTTGGAGCTGAGAATGTGAGGGTAATAGAGAATTTTGACTATAATTGGTTGTTCGGACGGTACGGATTACAGGCCGACGGTTCCAAAATAGAGGAACCGGCAGCAGTACAGGATGTGTCATTCAATGATTCATGCTGGAAGCAGCTGGATTTGCCGCATGATTGGGCTGTTGAAGGGCCTTTCCGTACTGATCTGGAGGGATTTACCGGTAAACTTCCTTGGCGTGGAATCGGTTGGTACAGGAAACATTTCAAGGTAGACAAGACTGACATAGGGAAAAGGTTCTATTTGGATTTTGATGGAGCAATGGCTCATGCCGAAGTTTGGTTGAACGGTAAGAAAGTAGGTGGACATCCTTATGGTTATACTTCTTTTCGAGTGGATTTAACTCCCCAACTGTCTTTTGAAGGTGAAAATGTAGTAGCTGTGCGTCTGAATACTGAAAATATCGGTTCACGCTGGTATCCAGGTGCAGGAATCTATCGGCATGTACGTTTGGTAAAAACTTCACCGGTACACGTGGATCATTGGGGCGTTTTTGTAACGACTCCTTCTATTTCGGATGTAGAAGCGGAAGCGCTAGTTCATGTTCAGGTACGGAATCATTTGTCTGTACCGGTAAAGGGACATTATTCCGTATCAGTGTACGAGTTGTATGCGGATAATCAGACCGGACGGAAAGTCGCTTCTAGTAGTCATGTGCGGTTGGATCTTCCTGCAAATGCTACGGCACAGGATAGTGTTTCTTTGAGAATCCTTTCTCCCAAACGTTGGAGTCTGGAAGCTACCAACCGTTATTTGGCTAGGGTAAAGGTGGATGATGGAAAATATCTGGTGGATACTTATGAAGTTCCGTTTGGTTTCCGCACCATACAGTTTACCCACGACAACGGCTTTCTGTTGAACGGGAAACGTGTACAAATACAGGGTACCTGTAATCATCATGATTTGGGGGCATTGGGAACAGCTATTAATATGGTAGCTTTGGAACGTCAACTGAAGATCTTGAAGAGTTTCGGGTGTAATGCCCTCCGGACCTCGCATAACATACCTGCTCCGGAACTGTTGGAACTGGCGGATAAAATGGGATTTCTGGTGATGGATGAAGCTTTCGATTGTTGGAGAGAGGGAAAACAGTCGGGTGACTACGGTTCTTTGTTTGACGAATGGCATGAGAAGGATCTGAAGGCATTGGTGTGCAGGGATAGAAATCATCCTTCCGTGATTTTGTGGAGTACGGGTAATGAAGTTTCCGAACAGTATCATCCGGAATTGGGTATAGCCCGTCATCTTACGGAGGTGGTACATCGATATGACAAGACCCGTCCGGTCACTTTCGGAGCTTCCTATCCCAGTAAATCAGCCATGAACGGTACCGAACTACAGGTAGATGTACACGGTATGAATTATGCTGCCGGTGTTTATGGAGGACCTGATTTTTACGGGGAGTTCCTGAATAAAGAGGGACATGAGCATTTGTCTGGTTTCTCTAGTGAAAGTAGTTCAACAATGAGTTCCCGCGGCGAGTATTTCCCTCGCAAATTCCATGTTTCATCGTATGATTTGAATGAACCGGGTTGGGGTGGATTGCCTGATCAGGAGTTTGCCGCTCTTGATCGTTATCCGGCTATTTGCGGAGAATTCGTGTGGACTGGGTTTGATTATCTGGGTGAGCCTACGCCTTTTAACAGTGACAAGACAGTCTTGCTGAATCATGCTGCGGCTGTCAGCAAGGAAGAATTGAAGAAACAGGAAGAAGAGCTTAAAAAAATAGAGCAGAATCGTCCTACTTCGCGTAGCAGTTATTTTGGAATTGTTGATTTGGCAGGTTTCCCAAAAGACCGTTATTATCTTTATCAGTCACGTTGGAGACCAGATTATCCGATGGTACATATTCTACCTCATTGGAATTGGGAAAATAAGAATGGAAAAAATGTGCCGGTATTCGTCTATTCGTCCGGTGATGAGGTGGAACTTTTTTTGAATGACAGATCGTTGGGAAAGAAATTCAAACAGCCGTATGAATATCGTTTCCGGTGGGATAGTGTTTGTTATGAATCTGGTGAGTTGAAAGCAATCGCATATAAAGACGGTAAGAAATGGGCGGAGAAACACGTGCGGACAACCGGTAAGCCGGTAAAACTGAAGCTAACTCCTGATAAGACAGTGCTGAAGTCGGATGGTGAAGATTTGATTTTTGTACGGGTATCCATTCTGGATGCGGATGGCAATGAAGTCCCCACGGCTGAACCTGTGATTACGAGTTCTGTGTCCGGACCTGGAGTGATTGTTGCTACGGATAATGGCAACCCCACTTGCCTGATTCCTTTCCATGAACCGGAACGGCCTGCTTTCAATGGCCTGTATCTGGCGATAGTAAAAGCCAGAAAAGGAAGTGAAGGGAAATTGCGTTTACGGGTTGAGGCTGACGGACTGGGCAAGGAAGAAATTGATTTCCAGATTCAGAATGAAGGGTTGGAAAAAAGATACCTGTTGACAGACTGACAGAAAAGTGATGATTGATAAATGAGAATTCTAATTAATAAATATTGGCAAAATGAATAGAGCAGGTATTCTGATAGGTTTGATGCTGTCATTCGTTATGACATGTAAAGCACAGCAGTGGTTGTCGGAGAGCCAGAACGTAACATCTCCTTATCGCTTGCTGGAATGTACGTATGAGGGTCCCCAACTAGTTAAATGTTCGGATGTAGCTACTGACTGGTCGGTAGAGAAGCTGGTAGATGATAAAGAGGATGGTAAGGAATATACCTTTACTTTTACAGCTCTCCGTAATCTGGAAAAAGCGGGGGTAGCAGTCGCTTTCGATGAGGACAGATGGAGCAGTGACAACTATGTGATGATTCCGGCAGCTGTCTATAACGGGAACCGGCAACGGATAGTTAACCGTGATTATGCGACAGGACTGGACAAGGCTGATTATTACCGGAAGGATTTGGCTTTGACTTCCAATCCGATACCTCAGTTGTCACCGGAGTTCGGAGCTGAATCTCGTTTGGAAGTCCTGGTGAATAATGCTGCGACTCCAGCGATAGTTTATCTGAACCGGGCAACACGGAAAGGTACGATTCTGCTGACAGATCAAGGAATCGAATGGAACGGACAGATTCTGGATCATGGGTTGATTGTAGAAGAAAGCCGTGACCGCAGTCATGCCTCGTTTGTCATCAGTGCTCCGGGGGTGCGTGAAAAGAAACCGGAGTTCATCAGTTTCAGTAAGAGTCCGGACAGAGGGATTTCAGTTAAAAAAGGAGAACAGATAGCCGTAAAGGTAACAAGAATCGATTTTTATTGTGAAGATGTGCCGGCTTTGTTGGAACGGTTTATGAAATACCGTAAAACACATACACAGACTGAGGAGCCGCGTAACTTGATGCCGATGAGTGAGGTGCTGACCAGAATGGTCAGGAATATCGATGAACGGTATTACAAAGGCAGTCAGTGGGAATACTATTGTCCGGAGAATGCCGACTGGATGTCGTACGGCTGGATTGGTGGTCTGATGAATACATACCCGATGCTTGGCTTGGGAGATGCAGAACATGAGCAAAAGGTGTTGCATACGTTCGATTTTGCGTTACCTCGTGCCAAAGGTGCCAGCGGATATTATTATGATGTTCTCGGTTCGGATGGTAATGTGCTTTATCGGGATGCCGCTGCACTTCAGAAAGGGATAGGGCTGACACGCAAGAACGCGGATATCCTGTATTGGATGGTCAAACAATTCATGTTGCTGGA
>URWP01000013.1 GCA_900551645.1 uncultured Bacteroides sp. | reverse complement strand
CGGCCTTATCGGCCGCCTGCAGGACTGCCAACGGTTCGGCATATTTCTTCTCCTTGGTCAGATAACGCGAACCGTGACGGGAAAAAGCAGAAATATAAAAGGGTTCATATCCCTCGGGAACCGGTGTAAGCACGGTTTCCGGAGCTTGATACGCATAATACTTTCCTGCAGCCAAAGCAGGATTCTGCCGGATTTCCTCACGGGCACTCTGAGCAGCTGCCACTGTAGCAAAGCCACACAGACAGACCATAAACAATGCTTTCTTTTTCATCTTCTGAACAATCTTCTTTTAAAAAGTGGAAACAAAAGTAGGACTTCACCGTCAGATGAAGCCTCACTTCACTCTCTAAAACAGTTGACTTTCCTCAAAAGAAACAGGAATGTAATACTTTTGTCACAGAAACCCGAAAAAGCAAGACGGTTTACACTTCTGTTACATACTGGTAATTTCCTGTAGAATCTTGACCGCAGAAGCCACATCGGTAATCTGCGCCACCATACTACGCTTTCCGTTCTGCTCGCGCAGATTACAGTAACGCGGATTCTTGGCCATGTAATCGATGAACTTGCCGAAAGCCTGACTCTGATAATACGGGCTCTCCAGGTTGCTGACAAAATACAGAATCATCTTACCGGCTTTAAGCATGACTTTCTCTACTCCCAGACGTTTGGCCAACCGTCTCAACGGTACAATCCGGATAAGTTCCTCGCCTTCGGGCGGAATCTTTCCGAAACGGTCGACAAGCCTAGACTTGAATGTTTCTACATCCTGGTCAAGTACCAGCTTATCCAACTCCCGGTACAACAACATACGCTCGCTGCTGCTTGGAATATATTCGTTCGGGAAGAGCAGTTCCAAGTCACTTTCCACCTGACATTCGTCCACAAATTCTTCACCAGAGAACTTCTCTTCCCCAGCCTTGATTTCCTCTGCATACAAATCAGCGAACTCATCGTTTTTCAACTCAGTCACCGCTTCAGCCAGAATCTTCTGATAGGTTTCATATCCCAAGTCAGCAATAAATCCGCTCTGTTCGGCTCCCAGCATATTTCCGGCTCCACGGATATCCAAATCCTGCATGGCAATGTGGATACCGCTTCCCAGGTCGCTGAAGTTCTCGATAGCCTGCAGACGCCGCTTGGCTTCAGGAGTCAAAGATGCCAACGGAGGAGCCAGCAGATAACAAAACGCCTTTTTGTTTCCACGTCCTACCCGACCGCGCATCTGGTGCAAATCGCTCAACCCAAAATTCTGTGCCTGATTGATAATGATGGTATTGGCATTCGGAATATCGATACCGCTCTCGATGATGGTTGTGGCCAACAGGACGTCGTAATCATAATTCACAAAATCGAACACGATTTTTTCCAGTTCTTCCGGCTGCATCTGACCGTGACCGATACAAACCCTACAATCCGGAATATTCCGCAAAATCATGGCTTTCAATTCCGGAAGATTCTGAATACGGTTATTTACAAAGAATACCTGACCGTTACGGCTCATCTCAAAATTGATAGCCTCTGTAATAATTTCCTCGTTGAACGTATGTACTTCCGTCTGGATAGGATAACGGTTAGGCGGAGGAGTCTGGATGACCGAAAGGTCGCGTGCTCCCATCAAAGAGAACTGCAACGTACGTGGAATAGGCGTCGCCGTCATAGTCAAAGTATCAACATTCACCTTCAACTGACGTAATTTCTCTTTCACACTTACTCCAAACTTCTGTTCCTCATCAATGATAAGCAATCCCAAATCCTTGAACTTGACACTCTTTCCGATAATCTTATGCGTACCGATCAGAATATTCAGATTTCCTTCGGCCAAGTCCTTCAGAATCTGATGGGTATCTTTGGTTGTACGGGCACGACTCAGGTAATCTACCTTACAGGGCATTCCTTCCAGACGCTTCTTAAATGTCTGGTAATGCTGGAAAGCCAGTACCGTAGTAGGTACCAGTACTGCTACCTGCTTGTTGTCGGCTACAGCCTTGAATGCGGCACGAACAGCCACTTCTGTCTTACCGAAACCTACATCGCCACACACCAGACGGTCCATCGGCCGGTCACTCTCCATATCGGCTTTCACCTCCTGGGTAGCCTTCAATTGGTCGGGGGTATCCTCATAAAGGAAGCTCGCCTCCAGTTCATGCTGCAGGAAGCTGTCCGGACTGTAACGGAATCCTTTTTCCTGCTTACGCTGCGAATAAAGTCGAATCAAATCGCGGGCAATATCCTTGATTTTCGTTTTTGTACGTTCCTTGATTTTCTCCCAGGCACCGGTACCCAACTTACTGATACGGGGAGGTTCCCCTTCTTTACCCTTGTATTTCGAAATCTTATGCAAGGAATGAATGGAAACAAACACTACATCATCATTCTGATAAACCAACTTGATGACTTCCTGCGTAGTATTTCCATTAGGAATCCGCACCAGACCGGCAAAACGCCCGATACCATGATCGATATGGACCACATAATCGCCTGGCTGAAACATATTCAGTTCCTTCAACGAAAGGGCCACCTTTCCGCTACGGGCCTTGTCGCTGCGAAGATTGTATTTATGAAAACGGTCGAAAATCTGATGGTCGGTAAAGATACAGCAACGCAAGGTATGATCAATGAATCCTTCGTGCAAAGTATGGTCTACGGGTTCAAACCGAATCTGGTCTCCCCGCTCCTGGAAAATATCCTTCAGACGGTCGGTTTGCTTCACACTGTCCGAACAGATAAACAGACGGTATCCACGCTGCAGATAATCCGTCAACGAACTGGCGACCAAATCAAAATTCTTATGAAAAACAGGCTGTACAGATGTTTCGAACTTCAAAGTAGCCTGCGGTGTACTCATAGCCTTGCTCCCGAAATCAATCCGTCGGAAATCGAGTGCCCGGTGAATGAATGAAGTCCCGTCAATCAGTCGTTTCTTCAAATCGGGTGCCCCGGCCTCATCTCCTTCATAAGCCATTTGTGCCTGCGGTGAAAGCACCTCTTCATACACGGTCTGAATACGCTCGCGTACCCACAGCAGGTCCTTCACCCATAAAAGCGTATCTGCAGGAATAAAATCGAGAAAAGAAATATCCGATTCAGACGTATCAGAAAGTTCAGGCACAATCTGTATGGACTCTTTTTTTTCCTTAGACAACTGTGTCTCCACTTCGAAGGTTCGGATACTGTCTATTTCCTCGCCAAAAAAATCAATACGATAAGGATATTCCGAAGCAAAAGAATAAACATCAAGAATACTGCCTCGCATAGCAAACTGTCCAGGCTCGTATACATAATCTACATGTTCAAAACCGAAATTGACCAGCTGACTGGTAATGGCTTCAGTCTCTATCTGCTGTCCCACTTTCAGATTCAATGTACGTTCACCCAGCTCCTTCAGTGAAACTACCTTTTCTGCCAATGCGTCTGCATAGGTCACCACAGTCACCTGCTCCTTTTTCTCCAGACGACTCAACACTTCGGTACGGAGGATTTCATTGGCTGCATCCTTCTGCCCGTATTTAATAGCTCGTCTGTAGGAAGAAGGAAAAAACAAAACCTGTGCATCGCCATTAACCTGCACCAGATCATGATAAAAATATCCTGCCTCTTCCTGGTCATCGAGAACAAAAACACTGACTGCCGGATTCTGCCGGATAAAAGCAGAAGCAAAAAGCGAAGGACAAGACGCATGAAATCCTTCGAGGAATATGGTATGAATCTCTTTGTTAGCCACTAAAGCTGCCAGTCCCGCCAGATTGGGATGCTTGGCATAAATCTGTTGAAGTTCTGTAATACCCATTGTTATGCGAATAGATGCTGCAAAATTACAAAATAATTGCTACATTTGTTGCAATAAACAGACAATCTAATTTTCCATGTATAACGACGTCATCCAATTAATAGACCAACATAGACTGAAAGAGGCTTTTACCCAACTGATAGCCTTAGTAGAAAAGACCGAAAACTGGGAGTTGAAACCTGCTGTAGAGTCCTTACAGACTACCTATAACTATATGGTGCAATATGCCGCGCAAGGTATGGAAGATCCCGGAAGAGACAACCTCTATACCCAAATACATCGGAGTATCTACGAACTTGCCGACCGGGCAGAATTTATCGGAAAACTGAAAAACGGATATGGACACAAGGCGGACACATACCGGAAATTCAAGAAGTTCTCTACCGAAAATTATAGTCAACTGAAAACTACACTGGAATCAATAACCGAAGACTTGGGAGTCTCTGACCTGATGTATACCGACAAACAGCAACGACAAGCCAAACAACTCGAACTGTACCAACGACAGGAAAAGATGACCGACGAACTGTTCGACAAGACCTGGATATCCGATTGCTGGACAGAGGAAGAGGCCAAGGAAGCCAATGCCTTGCTTGTATCCGAGTTTGTTCCTGTTCATACTCTGGCAGTATTTGTCAGTGCGGTAACACTGAATCTAATGACACTGTTTGACATCCGCAAATTCCAATTCCTTCTGAATGCATATCGTCAACGTACTGAATTGGTCATCAATCAACGAGCCTTAATCGGTCTGGCTTTGGCCGCATATTATCAGGAGAAACGCTTGACGCAATATCCGGAACTGACAGCTGCCCTCTCACTGTGGATAGAAGATTCACAAGTCCTTGAACAGCTTCATAGTATCCAGCTTTTATTACTGATTACGCGTGAAACTGAAAAAATAGACCGGAAAATGCGCGAAGAAATCATTCCGCAAATGATGCATAACTCCCAACTGCTGGAAAAGGATTTGAAAATTGATGAAATAGATGTTGAAGAGCTGGAAGACAAGAATCCGGAATGGGAAAAAAACATGAAGAAAATCAGTGAAAACATCCGTGAACTGGGTGAATTACAAATGGAAGGCGCCGATACGTACATGGGAACTTTTGCCCAATTGAAGAGCTATCCGTTCTTTCATCAGGCTGCTCACTGGTTCTATCCATTCAACCGTCAGACACCGGCTATCGCAGCATTGTTTTCCACCGATGAAATCAAGGAAAAATCTTTCTTGAACATCATGCTGCAATCTCCCACATTCTGTAATTCTGACAAATATTCATTTTGCCTGACACTCAATTCGCTTCCACATTCTCAACGGAGTATGCTGACCGAAGATTTGGGAGAACATAACGAAATGATGCAGGAAACTTTCGAGAAGATGCAATCTGATGAAATGAATCAGGAAAAAGCTAATACCGTTGCCAGACAATACATGCATGACTTGTACCGTTTCTTCAAATTATGGATGTTCCGAAACGAACAACACGATATGTTCACAGACGAACTGACACTGTGGAAATGCTCTGCACTCCGTCCGCTAATCATAGCTGGTACTTACCAAAAACAAATAGCTGACTTCCTATTCTCGAAGGAATACCTGCCCGAATCTGCTGAGCTCTATATTCAATTATCAGAAACACAAAGTAATGACCCAGATATCTGGCAAAAATTAGGTTTCGTTTATCAAAAACAAAAGAAATACGATGAAGCCATTCAGGCATATATTCAGGCAGACCTGCTAAAACCGGATCATGTGTGGACACTGAAGCATCTGGCTCAATGCTACAAACGTTCCGGAAATTACCACAAAGCATTGGAATACTTCCAACGGGTAGAAGAATCACAGCCTGAAAACCTGAACCTCCTGCTACAAATCGGTCAATGCCTGACTATCCTTCACGAATATGACAAAGCCTTGGCTTATTTCTTTAAAGTAGAATATCTGGAAAAGGCACCCGCCAACGCACAACGGGCTATCGGTTGGTGTTATTTCATGACGGGTAAATATCCGGAAGCTCACCGCTTCTACGAGAAATTAAAGGAAAGCAATGAAATCCAGGTCTCTGACTGGCTGAACAATGGACACGTCTATGCAGCCGAAAAGAATATCCCTAAAGCTCTGGAATGCTACGGTGAAGTCATGAAAAGCTGTAAAACACACGATGATTTTCTGAAAATGTACCTGGCAGATAAAGAGGTACTCCTTGAACGGGGCATTACAGAAACAACCATTTATCTGATTCCAGATTTACTGTTTTAATTAAAAAACACAAAGTAACGGGACTTATCTCTGAAGAAAGTCTCGTTACTTTGTGTATAAAGCCTGCGACCAACAAATAACTGTTTTCCCAGACATATACCCTATTACAATTATTCCTTATTTCGACTTAGCCAACAACCTGTCAGCAAACAGCCCCTTTCGGTATTTAAGTGGAGAGATACCTTTGTATCGTTTAAAGAAACGAGTCAAGGTAGCCTGTTCCGAAAAAAGACAACTCCTCGGCAATCTGCTGAACTGTCATATCTGTCTCGGCCAACCGTTTCTCTATTTCACGAATCAAAGCCTCATTTATCCACGTATGAACCGTTTTACCTGACAAATTCTTTACTACTCTTCTCAAATACTGAGGAGTAACACATAAAGCAGATGCATAAAACATAACGGAATGCTCTTGAATAACATAAGTAGACAACATTCCCGTAAAACGAAGATATAAATCTTTTTGCCTTTCAGTATAAAGCAATTCTTCTGCCACCTCGTTTTTCTCTTTTGAAAAATAATCAGTCACACGAGCTAAAAAAATCCATATCTGATATTTCAGAATGGTAGAAACGAACAGATTTTCTCTATCAGTAAAAACATGTTTGATATTCAATAAAGCCTCAAGAAAAGCCCCTACATGATTTAATTCCACCGGAATTACCGGACAACTCCTCACCTTCAGAATATAATCTACTGTAGTAGGCATACCTCCACGAATCAGTTTATCCATATATTCTTTTGTCATAACTAACAGATAGGCATGAAGATTCTTAGAAGCAGATAGCAGAGAACATGTCTGTTCAAACAAAACATCGGCCAAAGTATATTGGCCAAGGCTTTGCTGTTTTCCATTTATATCTGCCACCAACTCACCATCAATCACAAACAAAATTATATGGAATCCTGTAATAACCGGTTTCAACTCTTTCCGATTAATGAAATCTGGTTCCAATTTCCATAATGCAACCCCTTCCTCTTGATGCAATAAGACATCGTAATGTCTGATAAAATCTTGAAAGTTCATAAATGTTAAAAAGTTGTGTTTTACTGCTTTAAACATACAAATAACATCAAGCAAAAAATACACATTTCGACAAATAGCCCGCTTTTATCGACCAATTGGAAAAAACCTTTTCTGTAAGTTTCTAAACCATCAATTTATAACCTCAAATTGCTAAAGTAGTTATAAAACTTATTCATTTATTTTGCTATAAATTATTTAATCAAAGATAAAAACCACACGAAAACATCAAAAAAATAAATAGAAACAGATTATAAATAAGAAGATTAGCTAACTGAACAAATAAGCAAAACGTTCAAAAAGCATATTCGAATATATTTAACAACAAATCATTAATACATCAACTAAAACAAAATTATTTTTAAATATAAGAACAAACAAGATTTGCGTTTACAAATCTTCCACCAATTTAATAACCTTAATAGAAAAGCTTATGTTAAAACGACTAAAATCAGTAAGTCTTTTACTGACTCTGGCAGGTATAGCTTCAAGCAGTTTATCCTATGCTTCAGCCATTCCCGAAACAGAATCTGTAAAGCACACACAACAAACATCTACCTGTAAAGGTGTAGTAAAAGATTCCCAAGGAGAAACTGTTATCGGTGCCTCTGTTGTCGTAAAAGGAACCAGTAACGGAACAATAACAGGCTTAGATGGAGATTTTTCATTATCTAATGTTAAGAAAGGGGATATCATCCAAATTTCTTTTGTTGGTTACCAAACACTAGAAATAACTTTTAAAGGGAACCCTATAAATGTTACTTTACGTGAAGATTCTCAAGCTCTAGAAGAAGTAGTTGTAGTAGGCTATGGAACACAGAAAAAAGCCAATTTGACCGGAGCCGTCTCTGCAGTAACCGATGAAGTATTGGCAGAACGTCCGATTGTCAACTTAGGACAAGGACTTCAAGGTACTATTCCAAACTTAAATATTACCACAAGTGGTCAACCTGGTTCTGGATCTACTTTCAACGTACGTGGTGAGACCTCTATCAACGGAGGTAGTCCGCTTGTATTAGTTGATGGCGTAGAAATGGATCCGAACTTAATCAACCCGCAAGACGTAGCTAGTGTATCAGTATTAAAAGACGCTGCTTCAGCATCTATCTACGGTTCACGAGCTGCCTATGGAGTTATATTGATTACAACAAAAGGAGGTAAGAAAAATCAGCCGACACGGGTATCATTAGATGCTTCTGTTTCTTTCAATAGCCCAACAACACGCCCCAGTTACATGGATTCCATGGAGTATGCTTCATGGCTTAATGCTGCTAATACAACAACAAATGGGAAAAACCTTCTGAGCCAAGAAGAAATGGAACACATTGAAGCATATTACAATGATCCTGTTAACAATTCACCTGTTTTTATTGCAACAGATCCCAGCAGTTGGCAATATAGTAATTGCCAACAAGGTAAATATGCCTATTGTGGAAATACCGACTGGATGGATGAAATTTATAAAAAAAATTATCCTCTACAAAAATACAATGTAAATATCAGTGGTGGTAATGACAAAACTACTTATTACACATCTGTAGGATATACCAATCAAGGCTCTATCTTACGGTACGGAAATGAAAAGTATCGTAAATTCAATGTGGTAAATAATATCAATTACGACGTAAACGATTGGATGAATATATCTATGAAAACTACATACATTCGTACCGAACTGAACGGAATCGCACAAGATAATGTACATGGCAGCGCATGGATAGGAAATGATACCCAACCGTTTATGCCAGTAAAACATCCAGACGGAAACTGGTCCGGACAAGGGAACTATACAAATTTTGCCGCTGTACTGGAAGAGGGAGGATCACGCATCACAACCCAAAACGACTTTTGGAATACGATAGCTTTAGAATTAACACCGCTGAAAGGACTTAGTATTAAAATGGATTATACATTCAATTACTATGCGGAACATATCAAAAACCACGCAACTTCATTCAATGAATATGGTGTAGATGGTCAGTTCCTACAGGTTTTCCAATATTCTAATCCTAACTATGTCTATGAACACCAACAGAATGATACATACAACTCTTTCAATTTAATAGGAAACTATGAACGTACTTTCAACAAACATTATTTCAAAATAATGTTAGGATACAATCAGGAAACAAAACATACACGTGCCTTTTATGCGGAACGTGACGAATTGATTTCCAATAACCTGCCATCTATGAGCGCAGCTACCGGCGAAAAATACGTAGGTAACTCAGATGACAGTTGGGCCACACGAAGTGGATTCGCACGTATCAACTATACTTTTGCAGACCGTTATCTGCTAGAACTGAACGGACGATACGATCTCTCATCAAAATTTCCCAAAAACAACCGTTCAGTTTTCAGCCCTTCATTCTCTGTAGGATGGAGGCTGGGAGAAGAAGAATGGTTTAAAAATCCTACTAACGAATTCTTTGATGACCTAAAGTTAAGAGCATCCTATGGTAGTCAAGCTAACCAAGCTTTAGATTCTGGATGGTATGCCTATCTATCTACTTATGGTACAGGTACAACTGGTTATCTGATGGATGGACAAAATGTAACTTATGTATTACCTGGATCGTTAGTAAGCAACACAGTTACTTGGGAAAAAGTAACGCAATGGAACGTCGGTCTTGATTTTACTATCCTAAAAAATCGTTTGACTGGATCATTTGATTATTATCAGCGTAAAACTACAGGTATGCTTGGAGCTGGCCAACTACTCCCCAATATCCTTGGTACAAGTGAACCACAGGAAAATGCGGCAGACATGGTAACTAAAGGTTGGGAACTGGCCCTCACCTGGAATGACAGATTTGATAATGGTCTTCACTATTCAATAGGATTCAATCTTTCAGATACATATGCCAAAATCACCAAGTATGACAACCCTACGAATTCATTATCAGCCTCATACTACGTAGGTCAAACAATTGGAGAAATTTGGGGATATGAATCTACCTTATTCCAATCGGAAGAGGAAATCGCTTCTGCTCCAGATCAATCACAATTAGATGGAGGTATTAGCAAAATTCCAGGTGACATTCGTTTCATCGATATCAATGGAGATGGTGTGGTTAACAATGGTTCAAATACAGTAGATGATCCAGGAGATAAAAAGATTATTGGTAATAGCAGTGCCCGTTACCGCTATGGTTTCAATATTACCGCAGATTGGAAAGGCTTTGATTTGGGTATCTTCTTCCAAGGAGTAGGAAAACGTGATATGGTATTACCTAGTACCTATCGATGGCAATACGGTAGCCAATGGCAAGTACCAACCGCCTATTCTAATGACTATTGGACAGAAGACAACACAGATGCCTATTTCCCTGTTGCCCGCTTCAACGGTTCTACAGCTATAGGTCAAAATCAAACACGGTATCTGCTTAATGCTGCCTACCTGCGTTTGAAATCTTTGTCATTCGGTTATACATTGCCTCAAACTCTCACACAGAAATGGCATATCCAAAAGGCACGCATATACTTCAGCGGAGAAAATCTTCTGACATTTAAACATACTCCTGAAGGCTTAGACCCAGAATTGGATAATCCATACGAATATCCACAACAGAGAGCTCTATCAATAGGTGTAAACCTTACATTCTGATAAACTTATAAATATAATATCAATATGAAACTAAAATATTTGCTCTATAGTTCCATTATCGGAACATTTGCTCTTACCGGCTGTAATGATTCTTTTCTAGAAAGATCACCACAAAGTTTAAATGATGATACTTTTTGGACTTCAACAGGCGATTTAAAAACATATGCAAATGCTTTTTATGATATTCTTCCAGGAGGAGTAACTAACTATGGAGATACTGATGCCGATGATCAAGTACCAAGTAGTATCAACACATTTATATGGGGACAATATGTCGTACCCACAGAAGATGGTTTATGGTCAAAAAGTAATTGGTCTAATATACGATATATTAACTACTTTATGACGCATTACAGCACAGTAACTGGTTCTGAAGAAGAAATCAATCAATATGTAGCCGAGATGCGTTTCTTCCGTGCCCTAGAATATTTCAGTAAAATAAAAACCTTCGGGGATGTTCCTTGGCTGGACAAAGATCTCAACACAGATAGTGAAGAACTATACGGCCCTAAAGATCCACGGAACGAAGTAGCACAAAAGATTATTGAGGATCTGGATTTCGCCATTGAATGGTTACCTGCTGCCGGAAGCGAAGAAAATAATCGCTTAAATAAAGATATTGCCAGGCATGTGAAAGCTCGTGTATGCTTACATGAGGGAACTTATTACAAATATCACACAGATTTAGGATATGCATATGAAGACCTCCTGCAAGAAGCAGCTGATGAAACAGATGAACTTATAAATTCAGGACGCTACGCCATTTATAGCACTGGCGATCCAGAACACGATTATTACAACATGTTCATCATGGAAGACAAGAGCAATCTAAGTGAAGCTATTCTTTACATAGATTATTCTTACCCGCTACGGACTCACAATATGGGACACGGTGCTGTTGAAGCCGGAGCTGGTTTCTCTAAAGATTTCGTCGATTGCATCCTATACACAGACGGACTACCAAAAGCTCTGACATCTTATCCTACAGATGATGAAACAATGACACAAGAATTAGCCAATCGTGACCCGAGAGCCAGACAATTGATCCGAAACGATGAATTTTTTGAAGGAAATTCCAACTATTCAAATGTCGGTGACGACGACGCTTATGTCACCCAATACTGTCCTACAGGTTATCAAACTATCAAAGGATACGATCCGTCCACAGCTCATAGCGGATATAACTTGGAGGATGCCGATGGTATTGCATACCGCTATGCAGAAACCTTGCTCATCAACGCAGAAGCAAAAGCAGAATTAGGAACCATTACACAGGCGGATTTGGATCGTACGATCAACAAATTGCGTGACAGAGTAGGTATGCCGCATCTCAGTACAACAGTTGGTTTCACAGACCCTAATTGGCCTGATTATGGCTATACACTAAGCCCACTGCTGCAAGAAATTCGTCGTGAACGCCGTATTGAACTGGCTGGAGAAGGTTTCCGGTTTGCTGATATTTGCCGCTGGAAAGCAGGTCCGATCGTTAATAACGTGATGACCTATGTAGGCAAAAAGATTTCTTCCGAATCTACTATGGCTGCAAACGGACTTCGTTCAAACGAAGGTTATGTCATAGTCTACCCTAATTATACCAATTCAGATTTAGTATATCAAGCAGGATTGAGTCGTACTTGGGAAGATAAAATGTACCTTTATCCGATTCCAACAGGTGAATTGCAACGGAATCCGAATCTGTTACCACAAAATCCAGGATGGTAACCTCTAAAAATCAAAAGACGGAAGGTAAATTCCCTCCTATCTTTAAAAACCAACAAAGATATTTACTCCTGAAAAGCATATATAAAAAAGATTACTCATAACAAGCAAATATGTAATCTTAATAGTAGAGAACATACAACAAAAGTAAGTTCTCTACTTTTTTATTCTAAAAAATTATAAATATCACATATTTAATAAAAAAGAGTTCAAAAATGGTTTCCAAACCGCCAACTTATAGTCCCAAATCGCCAAAGTAGTTATAAAACTTATTCATTTAATTTGCAACAAATTATTTAATCAAATTAAAAACACATCAATTACTATCAAAAGAAAAAATAAATAACAGTAAACAAAACCTTTGAATTTAACCTATGAGTTCAACCATTGAACAAAATTTTTAATTCAATTTTATCAACCCTAAAAAAAGAACGTATGTTAAGACGACTAAAACCAGTAAGCCTTTTGCTGACTTTAGCAGGTATAGCTTCAAGTGGCGTTATTTATGCTTCAACCACTCTCGAAACTGAATCTGTAAGAAACACACAGCAAACATCCACTTGTAAAGGTGTAGTAAAAGATTCGCAAGGAGAAACCGTCATCGGTGCATCTGTTGTAGTCAAAGGAACGACTAATGGAACCATTACTGGACTAGATGGTGATTTTTCATTATCGAATGTAAAAAAAGGAGACATTATCCAAATATCCTTTGTAGGATATCAAACTTTAGAAGTAACTTTTAACGGACAAGCCATAAATGTAGTGTTAAAAGATGATTCACAAAAATTGGATGAAGTAGTAGTTACTGCACTAGGCATAAAACGTCAATCTAGGTCATTAGGATATTCCACCACTCAAGTAGGTGGTGAAGAATTTACACTTGCACGAGACCCCAACGTAGGTAATGCTCTTTCTGGAAAAATTGCAGGTGTAAGTGTTGCTGGCAATGCCACAGGAGGCGGTTCTTCACGTGTAATTATCCGTGGAAACGCATCTTTAACAGGAAATAATATGCCGCTTTATGTTGTAGATGGTGTTCCTTTTGATAATACGAACCAAGGCTCTGCAGGACAATACGGTGGCTATGATTTAGGAGATGGATTGAATAATATTAATGCAGATGATATAGAAAGTATCCAAGTTTTAAAAGGTGCCGCAGCATCTGCTTTATACGGATATCGCGGTGGTAATGGTGCTATTCTGATTACTACGAAAAGTGGTAAGAAAGGTAAAGGAATGACCATTGATGTAAACAACAATCTTACATTCAATACTATTTATGATATGCGAGATTTTCAAAAAGTTTATGGTCAAGGTACTGATGGTAAACGCCCAACAGACAAACAAGCTGCAATAGACTCTGATAGAAGTAATTGGGGTGAAGCGATGGATGGCGGAGATGCAGTCAATTTCTTGGGACAAACCTACAAATATTCCTATGTAGACAATTTTAAAAATTTCTATCGTACAGGAATCTCTAATGCGACCTCGATTGCAATTTCAGGTTCTGACGAAAAGCTCACCTACCGATTTGGAGTAAGTAACAATATAGAAAAAAGTATTCTTCCTAATTCTGGTAACAGACAGTTCGGTATTAATACCAATACTACCTATGACATTTTCAAGAATCTACATTTCACTGTTAATGCAAATTATGTAACAGAAAAATTCAATGGACGTTCTAGTCTTTCAGATGCAAATGGCAATACCAATGCAGCTATCCTTTGGCATGCCAATTCTTTCGATATCAGATGGATGGAGCGAGGTGATGAAACATGCGATTGGGGTACTACAACTGATGGAGAAGAAATGATTTCTGGAAATAGTGTATATTTCAACAATCCTTATTGGCTACAATACCGTAAAACAAATGAAGCAAAAAAGAGCCGTCTTACTGGAGCTATGACTTTAAAATGGGATATAACCAATTGGTTATATTTACAAGGAGCTGTACAGCGAGATGGATACAATTTGGAATATCAAAATGTACAGCCAATCGGTGCTGCAGCAGACCCTGACGGATACATGACCGAATACCAAAAAACCTACTACGAAATGAACTATAACTTCCTACTTGGATTCGACAAGACATTCAAGGATTGGTCAGTAGGTGCCACATTCGGTGGAAACAAATTGGTAAATACCATGAGACAATATACTCCTACAGATGGAGGTAGACCATTCGTTGTAGATGGATTATGGTCTGTCAACAACATAGACCCGACTGATCTCCGTGCTTCTATTGACTATTCACAATATAAGGTTAATTCACTTTATTTCACGGCAGACCTCGGATGGAAAAATCAAGTATTCTTGAATGTGACAGGACGTAACGACTGGTTTTCTACTTTATCACCAGAAAACAATAGTTATTTCTACCCTTCTGTCACTGGTTCATGGGTATTTACCGATTCTTTTAAATTTCCTGAATGGTTTACTTTTGGTAAGATTCGTGCTTCATGGGCACAAGCATCCAATGGAACAAGTGCTTATCAGAACCAGTTAACATATAAAGTATTGACATACAAGATAAATGGCCAACAAGCTGTAACAGTAAACAATAGTACATATCCTAACCCAGACTTAAAACCTGTAGAAATTTCTGAAAAAGAAGTAGGGCTTAACTTATCATTTTTCAGAAACCGATTGAATTTTGATATGGCATACTATATAAAAAACACCAAAGATGATATCGCACAAGTATCTACTTCTGGGTCAAGCGGATTTACATCACGTATTATGAATGTTGGTGAAATCCGAAACAAAGGTTTTGAATTTATGGTTGATATAACTCCCGTACAAACTAAAAACTTCATGTGGAATACTACTTTCAATATCGCATACAACGATTCCAAAGTCCTATATTTAGGAGAAGGGGTTGATCGTTTAGCTATTGATGGTGCGACTTCAAATGTAGGTTCAGTAGGTATTTACAATGTCGTAGGTTCATCATATGGTGAAATTATTGGCTATAAATATAAACGTGATGAAAATGGAAATCTACTGTTAAAAGATGGGTTACCACAAACCAGTAGCGAACAAGAAAGTCTTGGAAATGGTGTATATAAATATACAGGTGGATGGAGTAACACATTAAAATATAAGAATCTTTCATTGTCTTTCCTCATAGACTTCAAGTTAGGAGCTAAACTTTTCTCAGGAACAAATTATCTGGCATATAGTTATGGATTACATAAAAACACCTTATTGGGACGTACACCAGATTCACCTAACCAAACATATGTATTTCCAGGTATAGACGAAGCCACTGGAGAAGCAAATGAAGTAGCGGTGCGTGCACAGGATTACTGGACAAAAATTGCAGATTTGAATATCGCAGAAGAATTCATCTATGATGCAAGCTTTATCAAATTACGTGAATTATCACTTAGCTATGAATTTCCGCAAAGTATTTTGAGCAAACTTAAAGTAGTAAAAGCATTGAACATATCTCTTATTGCCCGTAACCTTTGGACTATCATGAAACATACAGACAATATAGATCCTGAATCAGCCTATAACAACGGTAACGGACAAGGACTTGAATTGAACGGATATCCATATACACGTAATGTAGGATTTAACATTAACCTGAAATTTTAAACCAATAAAGAACACTACAATGAAGAAATATAGTTTTAAAACATTATCCGCTATACTAATAGGAGCAATGATGACAGGTTGTGGAGATTTTGGAGACACTAATATAGACCCTGAACATCTGAACGAAAGCAATGTACCATATACAATGGTATTTACTAACGCCCAACATCAAGCTTTAGGATCTGACTGGGACATTTGGCGTGCAGGTATGATTTACCTATCACAATGGAATCAGCACATTGCAGCAGGAGGATGGTGGTGGAGTTATGGAATTAACGCTTATTCCAATGATTATGCCGCTTCACTTTGGGGATCAATCCTAAGCGGAGGTGATCGTGGAGCTGTACGCGACATACAAACCGTAATCGCTCAATGGAAAGATGACGAGGAGAACAATCAAAATTATCAAATTGCACGAATTGTTCGAGTTTATCTATTCCATCGTCTTACAGATCTTCATGGAGACATTCCTTATTCTCAAGCAGGACAACCCAATGAATATCCATATCCTGTTTATGACAAGCAAGAAGATATCTACACAGATATGTTAAATGAATTAGAAGAAGCTCAATCGAATCTTGGTTCAGGAACAGCTTCAATGGGAGAACAGGATCTATATTACAGTGGCGATGTTTCCAAATGGAAAAAATTTGCCAATTCTCTCATGCTAAGAATAGCTATGAGACTCAGTAAAGTTAACCCAACGAAAGCACAAGAATATGCTGCAAAAGCATATAATAACGGGGTAATTACCAAAACAGAAGACAATTGCTTATTGAACCATGAAGGAGGAACAACGACAAATGATTCTTGTGAGCCATATGCTAAAATCATCATTCATGAAGATCCAGGAGTAGCATACATCAATGAAACATTCATGAATGTCTTAAAAGAAACGAACGACCCACGAATTCCATTGATTATGTGTGTATATCCTACAGATTATGAAACAAAAGATGTAGATCCAGCCATAGCTGCTAATTCCGCACCTGAATTACAAAAAGGACTTCCCGGTTTCTATAGCATGACTCCATCTTCAGACTATGCTATTTCCAAATATTATCCAGAATATACCGAAGAAATTTTATCAAATACAGATAGTCCTAATTATTATAAAAAAACTCATTCACAGCCTAACCGGTCTACTTATGGAGACCCAACTGCTCCAACATTCGTATGTACGGCAGCACAAACCAATTTGTTATTAGCAGAAGCCGCTTATCGCGGATGGATATCCGGCAATGCTGAAGATTTTTATAAAGCTGGTGTACGTTGTGCTATGGAACAATTTTCACAATTTCCAAGTACCAATGCTAAAAATCTATACAATACATATCTGACAGAAAATGCTATCAGCACTTATCTATCCGAGAATCCGTATGATAGTTCCAATGCATTGGAACAAATAAATACCCAATATTGGATAACCTGTTTCTTCGATGAATATGAAACATATGCAAATTGGCGTCGCTCAGGTTATCCAGATTTGAAAGAAAAATGTTCTGCTCATGATAACTGGACCCAGTTAGGACAATATGGTCCTGCTATAGTACGACGTATGCCATATCCGTCTTCCGAACTCCAAATAAATACAGCTAATTATCAAGAAGCATTAGGCAGACTAGGATTATCTAGTGAAAATGATTTCAATGACTCACGTGTTTGGTGGGATGTTGAATAAAAAATTTCCATAAACAATTTATCAACCAAAAGCCGGGAGATACACTTTAGAGTAAATCTTCCGGCTTTTTATTAACAAATAAACAAGTCTTTCGACAAATCACCTCATTTTATCGACCAGCCGGAAAAAGCTGTTTTTTCTGTTTCGAAACCGCCAATATATGGTTTTAAAACGATAAGCAATCTATGTAGAAAAATCTTTTTCTTTGCAATAGAAAAAAACAGTAAACAAATACTTGCCTGCCAGACTTAATCGAATGAAAAAAATCAAAAAGTTTACATCGATAAAAGCGGTGCAATTTACAACAACATAAATATAAAGAGAGGTTTTAACATAGTTGATTTATTTTAAGTTAGAGAATAAATCAGGGCCGGGAGACATGCTGTGAAGCACGTCTCCCGGTTTCCCTTTAACAAGGTCCTGTCATAAAAACACAACTATTTCTACAAACTACGAAAAATATTAATTACCTTTGCCACCTATCAGGAAGAAGTGCAAAATAAAAGAACATTCGTATCAGATCCAGCACTTGTCTTCACTTCTTTTTATAACAAATACACTCTGACCATTATGATTTTTCACATCCGAAAAGCAGTTCCGGAAGATCTGGACCGACTAATGGAAATATTCGCTATAGCCCGCCGGTTCATGCAGACATCCGGCAATCCGAATCAATGGATTAACGGTTACCCGCAACGGGAACTGATAGCTCAAGAAATTAAATCAGGAAATTGCTATGTTGTAGAAAATGAATCAGGAAATCTCATTGCTACTTTCTGTTTCATCAAGGGGCCTGATCCTACATATGCTTACATAGAAGACGGAGAATGGCCGAACGACCGTCCTTATTACGTCATCCATCGGCTGGCTTCCGACGGTAGTTGCCGAGGAATCGGAAAATACTGTTTTGACTGGTGCTACAGTCAGTCTCCTTGCCTGCGTGCAGATACCCATGCCGACAACCAAGTTATGCAACGGATACTGACCGGAAACGGTTTTAAACGCTGCGGTATCATTTATGTGTCCAATGGCACTCCCCGCATCGCTTACCAGAAAGACTGAAGCTACGATTGTATTTTGACAGAATGACGGGTTTTATACCTGGCATATCAGCTTTTCCCGGTATTTTTTGTATCTTTGCAACGCAATTCAGCATAACAAACTAAAATAGGTATAAGTACATGATTACAGTTTCGAATGTAGCCGTACAATTCGGTAAAAGAGTATTGTACAACGATGTGAACTTGAAGTTCACAAACGGAAATATTTATGGTGTCATCGGCGCGAACGGTGCCGGTAAATCTACTTTCTTGAAAGTGATTTCAGGAGAGTTGGAGCCTACCAAAGGAAGTGTAACCCTCGGTCCGGGTGAACGCCTGTCAGTCTTGAACCAGGACCACTTCAAATTCGATGAACATACAGTACTGGATACAGTTCTGATGGGACACACTGTTCTGTGGGACATCATGAAGCAACGTGAAGCCTTGTATGCCAAAGAAGAATTTACTGATGAAGACGGCATCAAAGCAGCGGAACTGGAAGAAAAATTCGCAGAACTGGAAGGATGGAATGCCGAAAGCGATGCAGCTATCTTATTGAGTGGGCTGGGCATTAAAGATGACAAACACTACTCACTGATGGGCGACTTGAGCGGTAAAGAAAAAGTGCGCGTCATGCTGGCACAAGCACTGTTCGGTAATCCGGATAACCTGTTATTGGATGAGCCTACCAACGACTTGGATATGGAAACAGTAACCTGGCTGGAAGAATACCTGTCCAATTTTGAACATACGGTATTGGTAGTAAGCCACGACCGTCACTTCCTGGATGCTGTATGTACCCATACCATCGATATTGACTTCGGCAAAATCAACATGTTTGCCGGCAACTACAGTTTCTGGTACGAATCCAGCCAATTGGCTTTGCGTCAGCAACAGAACCAGAAAGCCAAAGCAGAAGAAAAGCGTAAGGAACTGGAAGAATTCATCCGCCGCTTTTCTGCCAATGTAGCCAAATCAAAACAAACCACAAGCCGCAAGAAAATGCTGGAAAAACTGAATGTAGACGAAATCAAACCTTCTTCACGTAAATATCCAGGCATCATCTTCACCATGGAACGCGAACCGGGTAACCAGATTCTGGAAGTATCAGGTCTGAAAGCCACGACAGAAGAAGGTACCGTACTTTTCAATGACGTAAACTTTACCGTAGAAAAGGGAGACAAAATAGTATTCCTGAGCCGTGACCCGCGTGCCATGACCGCTTTCTTTGAAATCATTAACGGCAATCGTAAGGCACAGGCCGGACACTATAACTGGGGAGTAACCATCACAACCGCATACCTGCCACTCGATAATACCAGCTTTTTTGAAAGCGACCTGAATCTGGTAGATTGGTTGAGCCAGTATGGTGAAGGTAACGAAGTTTACATGAAAGGTTTCCTGGGACGTATGCTGTTCTCCGGCGAAGAGGTACTAAAGAAAGTGAATGTACTTTCTGGAGGTGAGAAGATGCGTTGTATGATTGCCCGCATGCAGTTACGCAATGCCAACTGTCTGATTCTGGATACACCGACTAACCATCTGGACCTGGAATCTATCCAAGCCTTCAACAATAACCTGAAGACATACAAAGGAAACATTCTCTTTGCCTCTCACGACCACGAATTCATTGAAACCGTTGCCAACCGTATCATCGAGCTGACACCGAACGGTATCATCGATAAGATGATGGAATACGATGAATACATCACTTCCGACCACATCAAGGAGATGCGTGCCCGTATGTACGGCGACAACAAGTAATTATTCAATATCAAAGAAATTCACTACCGAACGATAAGGGGAGCAAATCTTTTGTTCCCCTTATTTCATAGATATCATGCTGGCTGTACAGCAAAATCCGCATCGGATGGTTAAAACGCTGTTCCGTTTCCAGCATTACCTGCCGACAAGCTCCGCAGGGAGGAATCGGTGACTCCAGAAAGCCTTGTCCGTTTCTAGCGGCGATAGCCAGAGTTTCTACAGCCTCATCCGGATAACGTGAATTGGCATAAAACAATGTGGTACGTTCAGCACAAAGTCCCGATGGGTAAGCAGCATTTTCCTGATTAGATCCGGTAACTATAGTTCCACTCTGTAAACGTACGGCAGCACCCACAGCAAATTTGGAATACGGAGAATAACTGCGACGAGTCGCTTCAACAGCGGCATCCATCAGTTCGCGGTCCGCTTCACTCAGCTCTTCATACCGGTAAGCCCGAATATGGATGTTCAGATTTATTTCTTTCATAAAAAGGCAACTATTGGTTCATCAACAAATCTACTGAAAAAATCAGAAAAATCCTATTAACAGTTCTTCGAACTTCTATTTACTTTCACCGGAAATTATATTTTTAAAATACTTTTACCATTTCCATCTGCGAATCTTTCTATCTTTGTCAGACATTGTCAATACACAGAAAAAAAATGAAACGATATTTTGTTTTAATAGGAATATTCTGCCTGTTCGGAAACATACTGACAGTTTCTGCCCAACGAAAGAATCAGGCATATGAAGAATATATCCATAAATACCGGGAACTGGCTGTCCATGAAATGAAACGCTATCGGATTCCAGCCAGTATCACCTTGGCACAGGGACTATTAGAGTCTGGAGCCGGAAAAAGTACACTGGCGAGAAAATCGAACAACCATTTCGGTATCAAATGTGGAAGCGGATGGGACGGAAAAAGAGTCTACCATACCGACGACGCTCCCAATGAATGTTTCCGTGCTTACAAACATCCAAAAGACTCTTACGAGGACCATTCCAAGTTCCTGCGTACCAAATCGCGCTATGCCTTCTTATTTGATCTGAAAATTACAGACTACAAAGGATGGGCACGTGGACTGAAAAAAGCCGGATATGCCACCGACCCAAGGTATGCCAATCGCCTGATTGACATTATCGAGCTGTATGAACTATACCAATACGACCAGAAAGGGAAGAAAGACTGGATGAAAGGTATTACAAATACACACCAGCCTTATCTGGCCAACGATTTGCTATATATCATTGCCCGCAAAGGCGATACATTCAAATCTATCGGAAAGGAATTCGACCTCAGCAAAAAGAAAGTACGTACTTTCAATGAACTACCTAAAGATTATGAGTTCAAAGGGGGTGAAGTTGTCTATCTGGAAGAAAAGCACAAACACGCCACCAACGGATTTATCAGCTGTAAAGTATATCCGGGAGATTCCATGTATACCATCGCCCAACGCTACGGCATAAAACTGAAATATCTGTATCGGCTCAATGATATGAAACCGGAAGATGGAGTTCCTCCAGCAGGTTCTATCATCTGGTTACAATAAATAAAACAGATATATCGCGACGGTCCTTGTCACTCATGATGATAAGGACCGTTGTTCAATATTGTAAAAGCCCGATATAGCTGCTCCACGAAAATCAGCCGCACCATCTGGTGCGAAAAGGTCATTTTGGACAGCGAAATCTTATCCTGGGCAACGGCATAGACAGCCTGAGAAAAGCCATAAGGCCCTCCGATAACAAACACCAGCCTCTTATTGACGGTGTGCATCTTCCGTTCTATCCAATTGGCAAACTCCACCGAACGGAATTCTTTTCCATGCTCATCCAGCAAAACTACGACATCTCCCGGCTGAAGCGCTTTCAGAATAAGTTCACCTTCCTTTTCTTTCTGCTGCTCCATACTGAGACTCTTAGTGTTCTTCAGTTCCGGTATCACTTCCATGTCGAAAGAGGTATAATGCTTGGTACGTTCTACATAATCATTGATGGCTGTAATGTAATGTTTCTCAACGGTCCGCCCTACGACGAGTAATGTAAATTTCATGCTTTCTTTTCGTTTGTTTTAACAACGGTTCTTTTTGCAAAGATACGAATATTCCTTACCTTTGTTGCATATTCATGAACTGAATCAAACTAACATAAAACAAAAAAGATGGACGAAAAAGTTGTTAAAGATTTGATTGACCGCCTGATTGACCTTTCTTTCGCAGAAGACATAGGCGATGGCGACCATACTACTTTGTCTTGTATCCCAGCAGATGCTATGGGCAAGTCTAAACTGCTAATTAAAGAAGAAGGTATTCTGGCGGGTATTGAAGTAGCCAAAGAAGTGTTCCGCCGTTTCGATCCGGAAATGAAAGTTACTGTCTACATCAACGATGGTACACACGTTAAACCAGGAGATGTAGCCATGGTCGTAGAAGGAAAAATCCAGTCTCTGCTGCAGACCGAACGTCTGATGCTGAACATCATGCAGCGCATGAGTGGTATCGCTACCATGACCAACCGTTACGTAAAGCGCCTGGAAGGAACCCACACTCGTGTACTCGATACCCGTAAGACTACTCCAGGAATGCGTATTCTGGAGAAGATGGCAGTAAAAATCGGTGGTGGAGTCAATCATCGTATCGGGCTGTTCGATATGATTCTGCTGAAAGATAATCACGTAGATTTTGCCGGCGGCATCGACAAAGCCATCCTCCGTGCCAAAGAATACTGTAAGGAGAAAGGTAAAGATCTGAAGATTGAAATCGAGGTACGTAACTTCGACGAACTGCAGCAGGTACTCGATCTGGGTGGTGTAGACCGTATCATGCTCGACAACTTCACACCGGAAAACACCCGCAAAGCCGTAGAAATGGTAGGTGGACGTTATGAAATCGAATCTTCCGGAGGCATTACCTACGATACACTGCGCGATTATGCCGAATGTGGCGTAGATTTCATTTCTGTTGGTGCCTTAACACATTCTGTCAAAGGACTGGATATGAGCTTCAAGGCTTGCTGATAAACAATTGAGCTATCATTTAACAATACAATGCGCACATATTCCATAGAATGAAACCGTTTCTATGGAATACCGTGCGCTTTTTCAAATCAACTAAAAGGTAAAAGGAAATGTTCATAAAAAAATTAGGAAAGACAGGGCTGATAGCCTGCCTATTATGTGCCGGAGCTACTTCTGCACAGGCACAAGACTGGAAATCAATTCTCTCTGGAATCGCCAATACGGTAACAGAAAAAGTAACCGGAGTAAGTACCTTCTCATTGGAAGGGACATGGGTTTATAGCGGTCCGGACTGTAAATTCGAAAGTGATAATATACTGGCCAAAGCAGGTAGTGAAATAGCTGCCCAGAAAGTAGAAACAGAAATGACAAATATCCTGTCGAAAATCGGATTCAAGGAAGGAGTAGCCTATACCTTCAATGCAGACGGCACCTATAGTTCCACTGTCAACGGACGTACTACAGAAGGAACCTATACCTACGATTCAAACACCAATGAACTGGCTTTGAAAACAAAATTAGGCTATACGTTCAATGCAACTGTATCCAAATCCATCGAAAATTCCAACAAGATAAGTCTGCTGTTCAATGCCGACAAACTGATGTCTCTGGCACAAACAGTTTCCAGTGCATTGAAAAGCTCAGCCACCAATACCCTCTCTACTATTCTGGGGCAGTATGATGGCATGAAAATCGGATTCGAGTTGACCAAACAATAATAATTAATAGTTAATATTTAAAAGACAGTGCCTAGCATCTGATATCTGGTTAACAATATAATATAAAATAAAAACGGAGCCTCATCCCTTACGGGCGAGACTCCGTTTCATTTTATATCAATTGCGTGTTCAGTTTAGTTTCTGAATTGCAAGACACCATTCTGGCAGTCCACAATAATCGGCTTACTGCGTTCCACTTCCTGTGCCAACAACTTCTTTGACAAGTCATTCAGCAAATAACGCTGGATAGCACGTTTCACCGGACGGGCACCGAATTCCGGATCATAACCGGCTGTCGCCAAGAAATCGTATGCACTGTCTGTCAACTGTAACGTAACACCGTTATCAGCCAACATCCGCTGGATACCGTTGATTTGCAGACGGACAATCTGATTAATCTGTTCCTTATCCAACGGCAGGAACATGATAGTCTCGTCAATACGGTTCAGGAACTCCGGACGGATAGTCTTCTTCAGCATGTTCATCACTTCGTTCTTGGTTTCTTCCACAATGGCATCATGGTTAGAGTCAGTCATTTTTTCAAACTGGCTCTGGATGTAAGCACTGCCCAAGTTAGACGTCATGATGATGATGGTATTCTTGAAGTTAACCGTACGACCCTTGTTATCTGTCAACCGGCCGTCGTCCAGTACCTGCAACAGGATGTTGAATACATCCGGATGCGCCTTCTCGATCTCATCCAACAGGATGACTGAATAAGGTTTGCGTCTTACGGCCTCGGTGAGCTGTCCACCCTCGTCGAAGCCTACCAGTCCCGGTGCGGAGCCTATG
>URWP01000012.1 GCA_900551645.1 uncultured Bacteroides sp. | reverse complement strand
ATCCTCTATCATTTGTCCGCTGTTCAATTCTACGGTGAGGATACCTTTCACTTGAGAAGCACGCTCCTTTAAGGCTTTCGACGGGAACGGCCAAAGAGTAATCGGGCGGAATAGCCCTACTTTGATACCTTCTTCACGTGCATGTTCCATGGCTTTTTGTGAAATACGGGCGCAGGAACCGAAAGCTACAATCAGATATTCAGCGTCTTCGCAACATAATTCTTCGTAACGGCATTCCTTTTCCTGAATTTCAGCATATTTCTGCTGCAGGTGAATGTTTCGTTGTTCCATGATGCTTGGATCTAGCTCCAAAGAAGTGATGACATTCGGTTTACGTCCTTTTCGGCCAGTAGCTGCCCATGGACACTGGGCGATGATTTCTTCCTCTGTACGACGTGGGCGAGGGGCCGGTAATACAACCTTTTCCATCATCTGTCCGATAACACCGTCTGCCAGTATAATGGCCGGATTTCTGTATTTGAATGCCAGTTGGAATCCCAACTCTACAAAATCTGCCATCTCTTGTACGGATGCGGGAGCCAATGCTATCAGATGATAGTCACCATGCCCACCACCTTTGGTCGTCTGGAAATAGTCGGCTTGGCTAGGCTGGATAGTTCCTAGTCCGGGGCCTCCACGCATGACATTTACAATCAGACAGGGGAGTTCTGCTCCTGCGATGTACGAAATACCTTCCTGCTTCAGGCTGACACCTGGACTGGAAGAGGAGGTCATGACCATTTTACCGGTACCTGCACCTCCATATACCATATTAATTGCTGCAACTTCGCTTTCGGCCTGAAGTACTACCATACCAGTAGTCTCCCATGGCTTCTGTTCGGCAAGCGTTTCCAATACTTCAGATTGGGGAGTGATAGGATAACCGAAGTAACCGTCTACACCGATACGGATAGCCGTATGGGCAATGGCTTCGTTTCCTTTCATTAGAACGACTTCTTCTGCCATAGTTTGTTTATTTATAGCTGTTAAGCATTTGTTTTATTCTTCACATTTTGCTCTGTATACAGTCAGGCATGCATCCGGACATACAATAGCACACGACGTGCATCCGTTACACGTATCTTCTACAACCTGCTGTACATAGTTATATCCTTTCTGATTTACTTTCGGAGTAAGAGCTAATACATGTAGCGGACAGGCTACTACGCACAAATTGCAACCTTTGCACCGCTCTGTATTCACTACAACCACACCTTTCATTTTAGCCATAGTCCTTATATTTTCTTTATTGATTAAACATGTCTTTGTTATAAAAATTGAGGATATCCATAACCATCCGGTAGGCTTCTTGAGCAGGGCTTTCAGGGTTCAGGTCAATAGCTTCCTGATAATTATTGAGCGCATATTGCCAGTTACCTTCTTTTCGGTATGCATTTCCAATCAGGTAATAGGCTTCGGCGGCGGTATCAGGGTATAAAGATATTAGTTTATTTAATTGTAGGATAGCTTCTTGGGTATGACCATCCTTTATTAGATCTCTGATTGCCTCAAATCTATTGTTCATGGGTATTAGGTATCTCGTTTCTATCTTTGCAAAGATACCTTTTATTTTATACCAAAATCTTTTTTTTGAAATAAATAGTGTCCTGATAATGAAAATAATTTTTCCTTACAATTGTAATAAATTGTAAGACAATATGTTATGGATATTTTATATTGTTCTATTTGAAAAAGTTACATATACAACCATTTAATACCTGTGTTTCTTTTTATTCGATGATACCGGCAAAAGGAAAGGAAATATAAATTTATGTGAAAAGGTTGAGGTCTTTTGTTTTGCATTTGAGTGAATTTATTCTACCTTTGCCGAAATAATAGAGTGAAAATGATTATCAAATAGAGAAAATAACTAACTATCGTGATAGAAAATGAATAAAATTATTTCAAAAGAACATTTTTCAGAGAAGGTTTTCAAGCTGGTTATTGAAGCCCCTTTGATTGCTAAATCGCGTAAGGCAGGGCACTTCGTCATTGTGCGTGTTGGTGAAAAAGGCGAACGTATGCCGCTTACCATTGCTGCGGCAGACCCGGTTAAGGGAACTATTACTTTGGTAGTGCAGGAAGTCGGACTTTCGTCTACCCGTTTGTGTGAATTGAATGAAGGCGATTACATCACCGATGTAGTCGGTCCGTTGGGAAAAGCCACTCATATTGAGAATTTCGGTACAGTAGTTTGTGCTGGTGGTGGTGTAGGTGTAGCTCCGATGCTTCCTATTGTACAGGCATTGAAAGCAGCAGGTAACCGTGTGATAACTGTGCTGGCAGGACGTACTAAGGACTTGATTATCTTGGAAAAAGAGATGCGTGAAAGTTCGGATGAAGTAATTATCATGACCGATGATGGTTCTTATGGTAAGAAAGGGTTGGTGACAGAAGGCGTAGAAGAAGTAATCAAGCGTGAGAAAGTAGATAAATGTTTTGCCATCGGTCCGGCTATCATGATGAAGTTTGTTTGTCTGCTGACCAAGAAATATGAGATTCCGACTGATGTTTCATTGAATACTATTATGGTAGACGGTACGGGTATGTGTGGTGCCTGTCGTATCACAGTGGGAGGTAAGACTCGTTTCGTGTGTGTGGATGGACCGGAGTTTGATGGTCATCAGGTAGATTTTGATGAGATGTTGAAGCGTATGGGAGCTTTCAAGGATATCGAACGCGAAGAGATACATAAACTGGATGAGAAACCAGATACATGCGAGGCTGTCAAAACATCTGATGACCGTAATGCATCTTGGCGCGAAGAGCTCCGCAAGAGCATGAAGGCCAAGGAACGTACAGCTATTCCACGTGTGAAGATGAATGAACTGGATCCGGAATATCGTTCACACAGCCGTAAGGAAGAAGTGAATTTAGGATTGAATGAGGAACAGGCGCTGACAGAAGCCAAGCGTTGTCTGGATTGTGCCAATCCTTCTTGTATGGAAGGTTGTCCGGTAGGTATCAATATCCCTACTTTCATTAAGAATATTGAACGTGGTGAGTTTCTTGAAGCAGCTAGGGTGTTGAAGCAGACCAGTGCATTGCCTGCTGTATGCGGTCGTGTCTGCCCGCAGGAAAAGCAGTGTGAATCAAAGTGTATTCATTTGAAGATGGGACATGAAGCGGTGGCTATCGGTTATCTGGAGCGATTTGCTGCCGATTATGAGCGTGAAAGCGGACAGATATCTGTTCCGGAAATAGCAGAAAAGAACGGTATCAAGGTAGCTGTTGTAGGTTCTGGTCCTGCTGGACTTTCGTTTGCCGGCGATATGGCTAAATTAGGATACAGCGTAACCGTGTTCGAGGCCTTGCATGAAATCGGTGGTGTATTAAAATATGGTATTCCGGAATTCCGTCTGCCTAACAAGATTGTAGATGTAGAAATTGAAAATCTTTCGAAGATGGGTGTGGAGTTTGTGAAAGACTGTATCATCGGAAAGACCATCAGCGTAGACGACCTGAAGGCGGAAGGCTATCAGGGTGTTTTCGTTGCGTCGGGTGCCGGTCTGCCTAACTTCATGAACATTCCGGGTGAGAACTCCATCAACATTATGTCTTCCAACGAATACCTGACTCGTGTAAACCTGATGGATGCTGCCAGCGAAGATTCGGATACACCGGTAACTTTCGGTAAACGTGTAGCTGTTATAGGGGGTGGTAATACAGCAATGGACTCTGTTCGTACAGCCCGTCGTTTGGGGGCTGAAAAGGCGATGATTATTTACCGTCGTTCAGAGGCAGAAATGCCTGCCCGTCTGGAAGAAGTGAAACATGCCAAGGAAGAAGGAATCGAATTTTTGACTTTGCATAATCCAATAGAATACATTGCCGATGAAAAAGGACGTGTAAAACAAGTAGTATTACAGAAGATGGAATTAGGGGAACCGGATGCCTCAGGCCGTCGTAGTCCGGTACCTATTCCTGGATCCATTGAGACTATTGATATTGATATGGCGATTGTCAGTGTAGGTGTTTCACCGAATCCTATTGTTCCTCATTCTATCGAAGGACTGGAATTGGGACGTAAGGGTACAATTGCCGTAAACGATGACATGCAGTCGTCTATCCCGACCATTTATGCCGGTGGTGATATTGTACGTGGTGGTGCTACAGTGATTCTGGCTATGGGCGACGGTCGTCGGGCTGCTGCAGCCATGGATAAGCAATTGCGTGGATAAAAGCGTTGGATTAATTTCAGATTTTCTATATTTGAGCTGCTTCCTTTTCGGGGAGCAGCTCTTTTTACTTTGGGTCCGTTATGTTTCGATTGAGGGTATAAAAAACGAACCCATGCTTTTGGAGCACAGGTCCGTTTTTTTTGATATCGGCTTATTTTGTTTTTATCTCATTTGAATCCGAAGAATTTCACCTATATATAACGTATAGTTTTTAGATGTGTCAGCAGATTGGTTTAGTGATTTAAGTTCCTCAGCAGTCATTTTCTGGGCAGTGACTTTTTTGCATTCGATGACGATACTTGGTTGTGTTTGTCCTGTCAGATAAAATGAAATAGTGTAGTTATCAGAATGTTCCATTACGGTGCTGATTGCGATACGTGACTGGTCTACCAGTGTGTAAGTGACATCTTTGGTAAACAACTTTCCGAAACCTCCCCAGTTTTCTGCTTTCATATCGATTTCTTCATCGTTGGCTGTAACAGTAATTCGTCCGGCTGCGGCCAACTCGCTTAAATTCATAGGGAGTTTGTCTATCGTAACGGTATGCAGTTCTTTTGAAGTACCAGGCTGTGCAATTGGTTGTGCAGGAACCAGTGGAGTGGCTGGTATCTCTTCGCGTACATGCGATGTTCCCAGTGTATTGGCTATTTCTGTAAAGAGCTTATCTTTCAGGTCAATGGTCCCTTTCCGGAATTTTCCGCAGATAGGTGCCAATTTAGTCTGCTTTTTGTTCAAGGCCATTTCATCGGTAATCCATTCTTCTGCATCATACCGTTGTCCTCCATCTCGGTTTTCATCATACCAGTACCGGATGCGTGACATAGTAAGGTCGCATTTCCCGTTTTGTATTTCAAAATACAGTTGATAGTAGATTCGTGTCCGGTCAAGTGATAAGGCACTGGAAGAAAAAACGATGTATTCTTCTCCCATGGCTACAATTTCACCTTTGTCTTGATTGGTATATACTACCCGATGTTGTGGAAGTTTTTCGTTGGGCTTAAAATATTGGTCTGACCAATTTAGAAGTAGGTTATACAACTGTTCTTTGGACAGAGATGGAGCTTCCAGTGTCTGTTTGAAGGTGACTTTACCGTCTACCATTGTAATGGCGTTCTTCAGATACTTCGGATCTGTATTATCCTTTTTTTCATTGGCTGTCAATGCCAGTGGGAAGCATAGCAATAGGATGAGTAAAAATTTGTTCATGGCTTTTAGATTAGTTTTTTCTAGGCAAATATAAAGTAAAAAAGAGAAGCTTTATGGTAAAACTTCTCTTTTTTATTGCTTGGCCTGTTTATTTTACAGGAATTTTATCAATACGTCTTTGGTGGCGTCCTCCTTCAAAATCTGTATTGAAGAATTCGGTCATGATTTTATCTGCCATATCCGTGTCAATATATCGTCCCGGCATAACCAGTACGTTGGCATCATTATGTAATCTTGACATATGAGCTATTTCCGGTATCCAGCAAAGTGCAGCACGTATACCCTGGTGTTTGTTTAAGGTCATTCCAATGCCTTCGCCGCTTCCACAGATAGCAATTCCTGGATAACACTCACCTTTTTCTACTGCTATAGCCAGTGGGTGTGCAAAATCTGGATAGTCGCAACTCTCTGATGAATAAGTACCGAAGTCTTTGTATTCCCATCCTTTAGCTTCCAGCCATTTTTTTACATATTGTTTCAATTCAAATCCTGCATGGTCGGACGCTATTCCTATTATTTTCATTCGAACATTGATTTTACTTGTTTATAAACATTTTCTGCGGTGAATCCCAGTTTCTCATCCAGCACTTTGTACGGAGCTGAAAAACCGAATGATTCCAATCCCCAGATTTTACCGTGGGTTCCTACAAGACCCAACAAATTGATTGGAAGACCGGCCGTCAGACCGAATTTCTTGATACCTGCCGGAACGACACTATCCTGATATTCTCTGCTCTGGTTACGGAACAGGCCTTCGGATGGGATTGATACTACACGGGTTTTGATACCATCCTTTTTCAGAAGTTCGGCACCTGCTACCAAGGTAGATACTTCAGATCCGTTCGCAACGAGGATGACATCCGGATTTTCCTGAGAACCTGCTACGATATATCCGCCTTTTTCAGCTTGGCTGTAGTCATTTCCTTCCGGTAACATGTTGACGTTCTGTCGAGACAAAATCAATGCTGTCGGGGTATCGATGTTTTCCATAGCCATTTTCCAGCAGACTGTAGTTTCTTCTACGTCAGCCGGACGAAGTACCAGCATAGAATTCTTTCC
Organism: uncultured Bacteroides sp.; assembly: GCA_900551645.1. Taxonomy (GTDB): domain Bacteria; phylum Bacteroidota; class Bacteroidia; order Bacteroidales; family Bacteroidaceae; genus Phocaeicola. Next base: position 18,887 of record URWP01000012.1, on the reverse strand, counting down.
ATGATGATTCTTCAGTTTTTCCATCAGTCGGATCTGTGCTTCCTGTTCTACCGGTTCGTGTGTCGGTCCGTCTTCCCCTACACGGAATGCATCGTGCGACCAGATGAATTTTACTGGAAGTTCCATTAGGGCAGCCATACGGATAGCCGGCTTCATATAATCGGAGAAAACAAAGAAAGTTCCACATGCTGTAATGACACCGCCATGCAGGGTCATACCGATACAGCAGCAGGCCATGGTCAATTCTGCGACACCTGCCTGGAAGAATGCACCGCTGAAGTCTCCGTTTGTGAAGGCGTGTGTTTTCTTCAGGAATCCGTCTGTCTTGTCTGAATTTGACAAGTCGGCTGATGCGCAGATCATGTTAGGAACCTGTTCCGCCAAGACTCCCAATACCGTAGCCGATGCATTTCGGGTAGGATCATTGGCTTTCTGTTGTATAGATGACCAGTCAATTTTGGGTGCTACACCGCTAAACCATTCATCTTGCATGGCTGCCTTTTCCGGGTTGGCTTCTGCCCAAGCTTTTTCTTCGGCATAACGGGCTGCTACAATGTCTTTCAGTTCTTCAGCTCGTTTAGTATAGATTTCCTTTACATCGTCAAAGATTGTAAACGGGTCATTCTGGTCAGCTCCCAGATTAATCATCGTGTTCTTGTAAGCTTCAGCGCCTAATGGAGCACCGTGAGTCTTGCAGCTGTGTTCGTATGATGTATTGTCTCCTTTACGTGCTCCCTTACCCATGATGCATTTACCGATAATCAGGGTCGGGCGTTTGTCTTCAGCTTTGGCGGCAGTAAGTGCTTCACGGATTTGGTCACAGTCATTACCGTCTATTTCAATGACTTTCCATCCCCATGAACGGTATTTCATGGCTGTATCTTCAGAGATAACATCCTTTGTTTCTGTAGAAAGCTGGATGTCATTGGAGTCGAAGAACATGATCAGGTTGTTCAGTCCCAAATGGCCTGCAACACGGCCTGCTCCCTGAGAAATTTCTTCCTGGATACCACCGTCGGAAATATAAGTGTAGATAGTTTCTTTATTGAAAGTAGGGTTACCAGTGCGGGCAGCAAGGAATTTTGCGGCGATTGCGGCACCTACGGCATATACATGTCCTTGTCCAAGTGGACCTGAACTATTTTCGATACCACGCATAACGTCTACTTCCGGATGTCCCGGAGTAGGTGAACCCCACTGGCGCAATTGTTTCAATTCGTCGATAGAGAATTTACCGATCAGAGCCAGCTGTGCATACAGCATCGGAGCCATGTGTCCCGGATCCAGGAAGAAACGGTCACGGCCTACCCATTTCGGGTTCTGCGGGTCGTACTGCAGGAATTCAGAGTACAGAACGTTGATGAAGTCAGCTCCACCCATGGCACCACCCGGATGTCCTGATTTCGCTTTTTCTACCATTGAAGCAGCCAGAATACGGATATTGTCGGCTGCATGATTCATTGCTTGTTTGCTGTTCATGTTAAGTAAGAATTGGTTTGAATGCAACAAAAGCAGGTCGTCTGCTAGCGTTAGTTTTTAAATTATTGGCAAAATTACTCTTTTATACGTAATTTTCCACATACTTAGCGCTCTTTTCTTGTTTTTCTCGGTGGGTTTCAATAAAAAAGTAGGGTATATGAGCTTTTATCGGTTTGTTTTGAAGCTTATTGCGCTTTTCTGGAAAATTCTTTCGTAGGCAGAGAATATATGGGCGGAAGTTTGTGTGGAAGTAGTGGATGATGTATGACAGAAACGGAGAGATATTCATATATCTCTCCGTCTGTTTTTCCTTTCATTCTGAAGATATCACTTTCTTTTCTGGGTATTCTTCAGCAGCTCCCGATGGAACTTCATTTCAGCCTTCTGTATCTGATAGATTTTCTTGGCCGAAAGGAACTGCTTGTATTTGCGGACATATTCCAGTTCCAACTGGTCGATGGTGATGCGTGTCTGGAGAACATCTTCTATTATTTTAGCGTACTCGGCTTCAGTAGTTCCTTCAGCTTTTCCTTGTCTCATTTTCTGCCATGCCTCTTTGTTGTATGCGCCTTTCTTGTCTTGCAGTTCGAAATAGAGCGGGAAGAAGTTCTTGGCTTCTTCCTGTGTCAGGCCCGCCCGTTCGGTCAGAAACATCTGTTGCCGTTTCCGGAATTCTTCCTGGCTCATCATCTTTTTCTGTGCCTGTATGGGAGCCATGCAGCAACAGCATATAACCGTTAATAAACAGATTATTTTTTTCATGTAAGTTCTTTATTTATAGATTTCAATATCAGCATCGGTCAGATACTGGTACAATGTATAATCATCCATCATGGTCTGGTCTACTATCGGGTCGATGTATTCGTCCGGTAAAGAAAAGCTGAAGAGCTGCAGGCTTGATGCAGATTCCTCTTGAGCGGTTTCTGTGTCGTGCAGGAACAGCCGTGCCCCGAACATGAGTCCGCAAAACATGGCAGCCATGTATATCCACGGACGGATGCGGTGCCAGAATGTCGTATCCGGAACAGCTTGGATTTCTTTCTCAGGAAGTTGTTCCATGATATTCCGCGTAAGATTTTCGAAATATCCTTCCGGAGTCTTGAAAGGATTTTCCTTACCGCATTTTTCTATCAGATATTTTTCTTCCTTCATAATTTATTAGCTTTATTCATTTGACAAGATAATGTACAAATGGTTTAATCGGTTTCTTCAAAAAAAGCAGCGATTTTTTTGACTGCATGATGGTAAGAAGCTTTCAGAGCTCCTACACTGGTACCCAGAATCTCAGATATATTTTCATATTTCATTTCCTTGAAGTATTTCAGGTTGAATATGATTCGTTGTTTTTCGGGTAATTGCAGAAGCGCTTTCTGAAATTCCTTTTGAATTTCGTCGCCGTCGAAGTAAGGGTCACTTTCCAGTTTTCCCAGCAGTGCCGTATCTACATCGTCCAAGGATAGCTGGTTCTGTGCCCGTTGTTTGTTCAGGAAGTTCAGGCATTCGTTCAGGGCGATGCGGTACAACCAGGTGGACAGTCTGGCTTCTCCCCGGAAATACTCCAGGTTGCTCCAGGCCTTGATGAAGGTATTCTGAAGGATGTCGTTGGCATCTTCGTGCGAAAGTACCATGCGCCGGATTTGCCAGTATAGCTGTTGTCTGTATTGCTTTACCACTTCTTCGAACGCCTTCCGTTGCGTTGTCGGGTCTTGCAGCTGCAGGGTTATTTCGTCTTCGTTATAATTCTCCATGGCATTCTAGTCATTCGTAGCTTTTTTTTAGACAGTTTCGAGTGTTCTGAGGTTTAAGTGAGTTGATGAATTTTAACAGCTAGAGTTCGATTTTCAGGTTTTCCTGAGCCAGAAGGGTGTTCGGGAAAACAGCCGATGCCTCGTTCAGCAGGATATTTTCGTCTTCGTAACGGGCAGAATAGTGTCCGATGATCAGACGCTTCACTTCGGCATCTTTGGCTATCTGGGCAGCCTGGCTTGCGGTGGAGTGCATGGTTTCTTTGGCACGGGCGGCTTCGGTCTGGGCGAAGGTGGCCTCATGGAAAAGTACATCTACTCCTTTTATTTGTTCGACGATGCGGGGCAGATAGGCGGTGTCCGAACAATAGGCATAGGCACGTGGAGGTTCCGCGGGTGTTGTCAGCCGTTCGTTTGGAACGACGGTCCCATCCTCGGTCACGAAATCTTCACCGTTTTTGATACGGTTTATCATATAGACAGGTACTTCATAGAAATCAATCATATCCCTGCGGATGTGGTTGGGGAGCCGGTGTTTCAGGGGGATGGTTTCTACCGTGATGGAACGGTCGTCGTAGATGATGGTCCGTTCCTTCGGATCGAACGGATGGAAAACTACCTGGAAAGGCATTCCTTTACAGAAGAAAGCCAGTTGTGGTTCCATCAGCCGTTGCAGTTCCGGGTGGCTGTAGATGTGCAGGTCGGCAGTCCGGTTGGTCATGGCAAAGGTAGAAATCAGTCCGATGAGGCCGAAACAATGGTCACCGTGCAGGTGAGAGATGAATATATGGTTCAGCCGGCTGAATTTCAACCGCGACCGACGCAACTGTATCTGTGTGCCCTCTCCGCAATCTATCATGAAGAGTTTCTCACGGATGTTCAGAACCTGCGAGGTGGCCAGATGGCGGGTGGTGGGCAGGGCCGATCCGCATCCCAGAATATGTATATCGAAGTTTCCCATACAGGACAAAGGTACAAAAAAATATGAAAAAAGGGCAATGCTCACGGAGAGATTGATGGAAAATCTATCGTTTTTATCTTTCTGTAGATGGCAGGTTACGTTTTGTCATTTTGATAATCCGGCAGGTTGAGAATCGCACGGTTCCGGCTTCTGTCTAGAATAAAGCGAGAAATGGAATTCTCAGAAGATGTGCTATTGTCGGAAAGATATCCGGATTGCTATTTCCGTTTTCTTTCTGTTTCTCTGTGATTGCTTTGCTTTACTATCTATCCGATAAGTGTTGTTTGTTGTACCTTTTTGTAATGTGGAAAATGTCTTTTCCCTAGTGTCAACTAGCGTTTTCAGACCATGAAAATGGTATTTCCGGAGGCGGTTTGAAAGATGACTGGTCATCTTTCTTCACTTTCCTAGGCATTTTCATCGGTTTGACTAGGCAAAAATATTTTTTATCCTCGCGTTTTTTTGTTTTTCCGGCTTCCGGAACAGGCGGTTTTTAAGGGAGTTTTGCATAATGCTTGTATGTATATACAGAAATGCCTGCTTGTTTTGCTCCGGATTCATGGAGATTCAGAATTGTGTGGTTTGTGTTTTATTGATAATTCGTTCAAAATGAAAGCTGAATTGCGTGGTACGTGTTATTTTGATATGGATGGGTGCTTGGGGTTGTTTATGCTTACAGGATATAGAATATAAAAAGTCTGGTTGCAGGATGGCTTTTTCATATATTATCAGTATATTTGCTATATACGCCAATAAAAGGATATACGATGAAAGATATAAATAGAATCAAAATAGTTTTAGTGGAACAAAAGAGAACCGGAAAATGGCTTGCAGAACAGTTGGGTAAAGATCCCTCAACTGTATCTAAATGGTGTTCTAATAAAATGCAACCCTCATTGGAGATGTTGATGCAAATTGCAGAGAAATTGGATGTTGATGTAAGAAACTTGATTGTAACTACTAAGCAATAATTATGGGAACAAATTTCTTTACTAACGAAAAAGAAAATACCCTCCTTGAAAAGATAGAAGGAGTTTTCAAGTATAAGAAAGTGCATTTCTTTGATGCGCTTGTAGGGTATTTCAGAGCTTCCGGATATTTTAGGATCCGAAAGTTCATTCAACAGACCCCACACATTAGAATCTTGGTAGGCATCAATGTAGACAAGCTGACTTATCAGGCCAATCAGCAAGGATTACTTTTTAACCCCAATAGCGAACAATCACAAGAAGAGTTCTTTAATGACATAAAGAAGAATATCCAAGAAGCTAAATACGACAAGGAAGTAGAAGACGGAATGTATCAGTTCATTGAGGATATTGTTTCTGGCAGAATAGAAATGCGTATTCACCCCAAGCAAAACATACATGCCAAGATTTATATCTTTCGTGAAGAAGTGTATCATCCGCATGGTTATGGCTCAGTCATCACAGGCTCCAGTAATCTGACAGAAGCCGGACTGGAAAAGAATTTTGAATTTAATGTAGAGCTCAGGTATGACGATGATATCCAGTTTGCCGCAGAAACATTTGAAAAGCTATGGGCTGAATCTGTCGCGATTGATATTACCCATATTGAAAAGATAAAGAAAGAATCCTATCTGAATACCGAGTTTACCCCCTATGAAGTCTATTTGAAGTTCCTTTTGGAATACTTTGGACGCAGCATAGATTTTGATCCGAATTCTGTATCAGACTTGCCTAAAGGGTATAAGAAATTATCTTATCAGGTTGATGCCGTTAATGATGGCTATTCAAAAATGATGAAGCATAACGGATTTTTTCTTTCCGACGTGGTCGGATTGGGAAAGACCATCGTTTCGGCTCTCATTGCCAAGAAGTTTTTCTTTGCCAACGGATTTCCAATGCATCGTTCTCATACATTGATTATTGTTCCTCCTGCCCTGAAAGAAGGCTGGGAACGGACAATGACAGAGTTTAAACTTGACAATTATAAGATTATCACAAACGGAAGCCTACATAAGTTAAAGGAACCGTCACTCTATGATTTGGTTATCGTTGATGAAGCCCATAAGTTCAGAAGTGATACAGCTTCCATGTATAATGATCTACAGAAATTGTGCAAGACCAAAACTGTACATGCCGACGGCAGTCTGCATGACAAGAAAGTGATACTTGTTTCGGCTACTCCATTGAACAATAAGCCGGAAGATATAGCCAACTTGGTTTATTTGTTTCAAGATTCCAAAGACAGTACATTGGAAGAGGGAAATCTACAACGTTTTTTCCGTGAACAGATTGATAAATACAAAAAATTAAAGGATAAAAAGGATATAGAACATATTTCCAAAGAGATAAAGGCAATTTACGAAAAGATTCGAATCAAGGTGGTGGAGCCATTGACTGTTCGACGTACACGTACAGATCTGATGGAGAATGAGGCATACAGAAAGGATTTGGAAGAGCAGAATGTACATTTCCCTGTTGTAAAAGCCCCGGACAAGATGTATTATGAATTGGATAATGAACTGGAAGTATTGTATGACAAGACTATCAGGTATTTAGGAGGAAAAAATGGTAATGTATTGAAATACTATCGTTATCAGGCAATTAAATATTTGATAAAGGAAAAGAAAAAGAAATACCCTAATGCAGATATGATTTCCATCCAATTGGCTGGTATTATGAAAACCTTATTAGTTAAACGGATAGACAGTAGTTTCTATGCGTTCAAGCAATCCTTAAAGAGATACTATCAGGCTAATAAAGTCATGCTCGATATGTTTGAGAAGGGAATAATATACATTGCTCCGAACCTGAAAGTCAATGAATTGTTGAGCGAGGGAAAAGAAGATGAATTACTGAAGCAGATAGAAAAAGCGCAGTATACTGACCCGACTATAGAGGTGTGTACTCCTGAGGATTTTACTTCCGATTTCAGGGAAGGCTTAGAGCACGACGGAGAAATATTACAGGAACTTGTTGATGAATGGGAAAAGATAACTTACGACCCTAAACTTGACGTCTTCATAAACAAATACCTTAAAAACGAGTTGTTCGACAAGTCCATAAACGATGAAGGCAAGCTCGTGATATTCTCCGAAAGCAAGGAGACTACCAGATATTTGTCCGAGGCTTTAAGAAAAAACGGATTCGACCGCATATTGACCATACAAAGCGACAATAGGAATGATAAAATGCCCTTGCTTGAAGCTAATTTCGATGCCAATTATAAAGGTGAGAAAAAGAATGATTATAATATCGTCATTTCTACCGAGGTTTTGGCTGAAGGAGTAAACTTGCATCGTGCCAATGTCATCGTCAATTACGATACACCTTGGAACTCTACCAGACTGATGCAACGAATCGGGCGTATAAACCGTATCGGAAGTACAGCTAAAGAAGTGCATATATTTAACTTCTTCCCAACCTCAAAAGTAAATGATGATATTGAGCTGGAGAAAAAAGCCAAAATGAAACTCTTGGCTTTCCATGCTGCACTGGGTGAAGACAGTCAGATTTACTCCACAGACGAAAATCCGGAAAGCTTCGGATTGTTTGACAAGCATATAGACGAGGAAAGAGATGAAAGACTGCGGTATCTGATGTGGCTCAGGCAGTTGAAAGAGGAGAATCCCGATTTGATAAAGCGTATAAACAAAATGCCTTTAAGAGCTCGTGTAGGAAGAAAAAGTAAACTGATTCCCATGAGTACTATCACTTTTATCCGTAATAAAAGAAGGGATGCTTTTACTTTCATTCGTGAAGATGGAAGCATGGAAGAGCTCACTTTTCTGGAAGCCGCAAAAGAATTTGAGGCAAGAATAGAAGAGAAAGCTATTCCTTTGCATGACAAACACCATGAGCAAGTAGCAAAGGCAATAGAAGTCTTTTCGGAGAAAGAAGAAGAGACAAAAGCAGCTACTAAGAAAGTGGTTATTAACCAAGGCCCTAATGAAAAAAAGGCATTGGCTTATCTTGATGGGTTCGTAAATGTTCCTAACGTTACTGGCGAGGAGGCCGATTTGATAGAAAAGGCTAAACGTGCCATCTCTACGGGAAAATTCCAACAGTTGCAACGGGACATAAACAAGTTACAGAATTCAATAAAGAAGAATCCGGTAAAGTTGGTGGTACAATTGGAATATCTCATGAAAATAATAGCATCATACCCTCTTGAACATGTTGAAACGTTTAAGCATGAGATCCAAGCGGAAAACCGAATAAAAACAACGAAAGAGTTAGTACCGGAAATCATTATTTCCGAAAGTTTTAATCTTTAATTATTGCAGAAATGACATTAGCCGAATTAAAAAATAAATTATCCGTTCGTTTTGATTTCGAGATATGGAAGGGCATTTTGACAGAAATGTTCCCAAAAGTTGAATTTTTCACTCGCATAAATCGAATTTCACATGACTTGGTAAAAAGCGGTGGACAGGCAGGAACAATCCGTTTGGATGACGGGCGTTCACTGGCTATTTATACATTTGAAGTCTCAGATAATGTGCTTATTAACCGCAATCGAAAAGGACTGCGCGAAATTGCGGCAAAAACGGTTGATCAATCCATTATTCATGGTGTTCTGGCTTTCTACTATTCAAAGAATGTACCCGATTATCGCCTGACCTTCATAGCGAAACAGACTTCCTTCAATGAAGACGGAGAACTGATAAAATCAGAAACGGCACCTAAAAGATATACTTTCCTTTTGGGAGAGAACGAACCGTGCAGGACGGCTGCAGACCGCCTGTATGAATTGATTTCCAAAAAGAAAAACAGTTCTATCTATCTGGCAGATGTAACAGAGGCATTCTCTGTTGAGCGCCTGAATAAGGAATTCTTTGCCGGATACAAGGCTCAATATATGAAGTTCTTGAAACTACTTTCCGACACTAAAACAAACCGTGACTATGTAAAGAAACTGCTCGGCCGGCTGGTATTTCTGCAATTCCTTCAGAAAAAAGGCTGGATGGGTGTTCCTGCTTCACGTTCGGATTGGGAAGGTGGAGATAAAAATTATCTCAGCCATCTGATTGAACGCTACGAAGGGAACGACCGCGTGTTAAGCGATGTTCTTGAATATTTATTTTTTAATACGCTGAATGAAAAACGTGAAGGAGATATAGCTGATGCCAGATTGGGAGAAAATATCAAAATTCCATACCTCAACGGAGGCTTGTTCGAGAAGGACCGCATAGATAAACTGGATATCGATTTTCCATATTCCTGTTTCAAAGAGCTTATGGACTTCTTCGCCATGTACAATTTCACCATTGACGAAAACGACCCGGACGATAGTGAGGTGGGTATTGACCCTGAAATGTTGGGCCATATCTTTGAGAATCTTTTGGAAGACAACAAGGATAAAGGTGCATTCTATACTCCGAAGGAAATTGTGCAATATATGTGCCGCCAGAGTGTTATACAATATTTGAAGACTCACGAATCTGATGAACAATATGCTGAACCGATAGAACAATTAATAAATAATGGAATAGTCCTGCCTGTACTCCAGACCAAAAGTGCGGCATCTCGATTTATGCAACTACTCAAAGATGTGAAAGTATGCGACCCGGCTATTGGTTCCGGTGCATTTCCCATGGGTATTCTTTATGTGTTGTATCATGCTATCCACCATTTGCAATCGCATGCAGAACCTCATGGCAACTTTGATTCTACTCAAACGAAACGTGATATTATTCAGAACAACATATTTGGAGTTGATATAGAGCAGGGTGCAGTAGATATTGCACGTTTGCGCTTTTGGCTGGCATTGGTGGTCGATGCAGAGGAACCGCAACCATTGCCTAATTTAGACTATAAAATAGTATGTGGTAATTCTATTCTGCATAGATTTCCTCTTGAAACTTCGATTGAAAAAGTTTTTATTGAGTATAATAAAAATAGATTGGTAACAGATCAAATGTCTCTTGATAAATACAAAGAAAAAGTTTATGAATTTACCAATACATCAGACCATAAGAAAAAGGATGAATTTAGAAATACGATTGAAAAGATAAAAAATGCATTCCGTACTCAACTGTCTGATTGGGAAAAAACAAAAAGGAGAAAACTAAGAGAGCAAATACGTGATTTGGAAATGCCTTTGATGTTTGGTAAACGCACGAAAGAAGAAGAAGAGAATTTGAAAAGGTTAAAGAAAACTTTATCACAAGCAGAAAAGGAAAAGAACGATATAGAGAATAATAAAATATATGAAGATTCTTTTGAATGGCGTTTTGAGTTTCCTGCTCTATTGAACAATAAAGGGAATTTTATTGGTTTTGATATAATCATAGGAAATCCTCCGTTTGGAGCAAAACTTTCTTCTGATGAGAAAAAAATATATAAGGAATATTATTCTGATGTACACATGCGTACACCAGAGACATACTGTTATTTTATTTCATTAGCTTTTAGATTGGCAAATCCCAATGGTATAGTTTCTTACATTGTTCCTAATAATATGTTTTTTCAAAATGAGAACGAAAAGACACGTTCATTATTATTGTTCAATCATCGCCTTATCCGTGCTATTAATTTAGGCGATAACACATTTGAAAATGCGGATGTACCTACTTGTATATTTATAGCAAGTTCTAAGAGACAAGAAAATTATGAAGTTGAGTATTCCGATTATAGAAAATACAATATTCGTGATATCGAATGGGATAAAAATTATGAATCTATCCCAATTGAATTGATAAAAACAGTACCAGCATATGTTCTCGGATTATCAAGTGTAAATATTCGAATTATCAATGAAATTAAACAACACGGTGTGTTGATAGATTCTATTGCAGAAGAGATGGCTAGCGGAATCTCTACTGGTGGGGATAATATATTTAAAGTAAATCAAGATATTATAAATAGTTATCATATAGAGAATAGAATTTTATTTCCTGTTATTGTAGGAAGTAATATTGACAAATATGTTATAACAAATACAAATGAATATATAATATATACGAATAGAGATATGGATATTGATGACTATCCCAATATAAAAGAATATCTTTTTCTATTCATTGATAAATTAAAAAACAGGAGTGAAGCCAAAAAAGGAACATTACCATGGTTTTCACTAAATCGAAATAGATATAAAAAATTATTTGAAGAGCCTAAAATTATTATGCGCCAAACATCAGATAGCATTCGATGTGTTTATGATGATAGTAGTTTTTATGTATTAGATAGTATTCTGGTTTTTAAAAAGAATACAGATCAATACTGTTATAAGTATATAGCAACTGTCTTAAATTCTACCCTAATAGATTATCTATATAAGAATTTAACTCAAGAAGAAGGACGTACTTTTGCCCAAGTAAAACCAATAAATGTACGCAAACTTTATATACCTAAAGCAACAAAAGAAGAACAAAAATTACTATCTACATTGTATGATTATCTGGTATTCTTAAAGAATCCCAAACAGCCAGAACCGTTCATTTCTCTAAATTCAATGTTTATAGATTTATTTGAGAAAATCGTAGATGGTTGTGTCTATGAATTATTTTTCAGAGAACACATGAAAGAACGTGAAATTGATATTATGAGTTATCTATATCAGAAAATCAAATCAATTGATGGATTATCTGATAAAGATAAAAATAATACAATCATTTCCGTTCATAGTGATATTTTTATGACAGATAATCCTGTGAGAACAAGATTAAAACTTTTTGTATCACGTAGTCAGGAATTTTTGAAACCTATAATACAACACTGATATGGCAGCAATATCTAAAATAAAAATAGACGGATTTAAGGCTTTTCCAAAAGAATTTGAATTAATACTTGAAGGAAAGAATTTACTTATGTATGGAGAAAATGGAAGTGGCAAATCTTCTATCTATTACACTTTACATGCACTTCTACAAAGTCAATATCATGACAAGGGTTCTATATATTTTGACAAGAACAATTCCGAAAGCCTTGTAAACAAATATACAACAACTGTAGATCCATACATTGAATTAGAATTAGAAGGTAGTAATACAAAATATCATTTGTCAAAAAATGGATATAAGGAGCTTCCAGCAGAAGCTATCTCTCCTTTAAGAGATATGAATGCAGAATGTGTTTTTATTAATCATAAATTCTTGTTTAATAGTTTTAGCTTTCGCAACTCTCAATATATAGATTTATTCCCTGTCTTTATCAAAGATATATTACCATTTACATTTACAAATGACAGTTCTAAATATATCAGTGAACTTTATGATGAGGTTGTAACTGAGATTCAAAGAAGAGGTAATGGCCGAAAAATAGATCCTAATTACGATAGACTCATTGAAAAATTTAATCAGGAAGTTTTGAGAATCATTGAAAAGATTAATCATAAAGAAGATATAAATGCTCCATCATTAGTAAGTAATATATATAATAATCATTTCAGAGACTCAGACGACCGAGAGTTATCCATAGAACTCAATTATGAGAATAACAGAGATCATATACCTCAACCCAATAAGTCTTATTGGTTAAGGTACGGATATAGATATCAACAAACAACTATAGCTCACAGAGTAATAGAAGAATGTGTTAGCCGCAAATTAGAGATTCTGCCTCCTGTTATTAGACTGACAATTAAAGAAAAGAAAGATAACGGGACATGGGGTGATATAGAAAAGCCTCAAACACAGCTTAATGAAGCTAAATTGACGGCAATAATTCTATCAATAAGATTCTCGTTGTTAGATTTAGTTGCAGCCCCTGATGGTCGTTTCTTGGCCCTGGATGATATGCTTATAAGCCTTGATATGAGTAATCGCATGAAAGTTATTAAATATTTACTTGATGTAGTTGTCCTAAAATATAAATTATATGTATTTACACACGATAGGCTTTTTTACCATACGTTGAAACGTATAATTGAAACTCAATATAAAAGTTCAGAATGGGTATTTGGAGGAATCTATGTAGACGATTCTATTGTGCCAAATGAACCAAATTATGTGCCTGATGATAAAACAAAAATCGAAAAAATTGAGGACGCATATAAATGTCATGACTATTTTCTTTGTGGAACTCTCCTTAGGCAAGAATGTGAACGTTGTTTAGAAGAATTGCTACCTGACTCGTATAGAGTTAAAGAAGATCCAAGGACAAGGACAAGTAGCTCAAAAAATTTGGATGAACAAATAGCTTCACTTGAAGAGTTTTGTCGTTTAGAAAATATTGATTACACTCCATTTAAGGATTTAAAATCATACAAAGATTTATTCTTGAATTCTACTGCCCATAATGATATTACTTCACCATTTTATCGGAATGAAGTTAAAATATGTAAGCAGGCTATTACATTACTTGCTCAAATAAGCAGAACAAAGACAATAAAATGTAAACAAGATTTCTATTTTGAGTATCAATCTCCAGATGGCAAAAATTGTCTTGTCTCTATGAGAAGGAGAGAACCAATCAGATTATTAGAATACAATAGACAACAGCGCATTTCTTATTATAGCAAATGTGAAATTCGCAAAATAGTAGTTGATGGAACTGATACAATTTTAAACGAAGGATTTAATTCAATATATCAAGCGTATTTTTATGTGTGCCAGAACTATAATTGTCCTTCTAACTTAGTATTGCTAGACATATTAAAAGACAGGGATGGTTATTTAAAAGACAAAATATAATGAAAAAACTAAGTTTTGATTCGACACCAACGTTAAAGGGTATTGTATTTCAATTTCTTGTCGCATTAGATAGATGTTTTGAAATGCAAGAGGGAGAGTCTGTTTATATTGAAACGTTTGGTGATGTTTCTGTGTTGGGTGGAGATAATCCTACACAGATAGAATCAAAATGTTATAAAACAGATTTAACCGATTTAGATGAGAATGTTTGGAATACCATTCATAATTGGATGCGAGATGATTTTCCTATAGAAAAGTTTAGTTCATTATTTTTGCTAACAACTCAAAAGGCAGGGAAAAAATCTGAATGGGGAGGTTGGAATAAAAAAGGATTAGAGGATAAATTAAAGACGCTTAATCGCATAAAAGAATATTTTGACAAAAAGAAGAGGAAGTCTGAGAAACTGAAATCAATGATGGATGCCATATTTGATGCATCGAAAAGTAAACGATTGGCAGAAATCGCCAAAAAGCTATTTATTGATTGTTTGGATACAGATGACGAACAGTACTATAAGAGCCTCTTAAATAGGGACAAATCGATTCCAAAGATTCAAAGAGACAAATATATTAATTCTTTACTTGGATGGATTATCAGACCACAAAAAAAATGGACAATTTCCAATGAAGATTTTGAGAAAGAAGCGCAGGAAATTGCTGAAAAATTAAGAAAAAACACTGTAGTGTTTCCAGATAAATTACAATTAACAGATATAAAGAACGAAGAATATGAAGAAAATTCATTTGTTAGAAAAATAAAAGATATAGAATATGAAGAAGTTATTCCTGAAGCTGTAGATGACTATGTGCATACGGTTTTATTAATAGAACAAGAACTGAGAGAATCATTAGCGATAAGAACTCAGTTTGAAGAATATGAAAAATCTGTAGAAAGACGATACAGGACAGAATATCGAAAGGCATGCAGAATTAACGAAATAAGAGAACCTTTGAAAAGGTCTCAGGATCTATATGATAATGTTACATTGGCAAACGATGGTACATTTCACACTTACAACTCTGTGCCTTCATATTTTCATAATGGGGTTATGCAAATACTTGCAGATGATAAGGATGACATTGTTTGGCTTTTAAAAGGACATAAAGATGAGTAAGCTTATTGAAAACATATCCACTCTACAAAGTAATATTTTTATCTTAACACCGATTCTTGTCTCATTTTATAGGAATCTGCAGCCAAAGGACAAAAACATTCTTTTGGCGTATCTTGTATTTCCATTGGTTTTGAACTCTGATTTTTTAGAGAAAATCACTACTGTTTCCAGAGCATCTAGACTAAGCAGAATAACAAATGATAAAGAAATAATGGCAGGATTCGAAGAACGGTTCGAATATTTCAAAGACATTACCAATCACTGTCTTCAATATGCGTTGGAGTGCGGATATATAAAAATAAATGACGATTTGAGTGTAACAGTTTTAGTGGATAATAATCTTCAAATAGATTGCAGATTGTCAAAAAGTATCAATCTTGCATCGCAACTACATAAGATATTTACACGAAATGTTATAAACACATATTATGCATTTGGAATTTACAAATTATGAGAAGCTATATTAAATATCTTGGTGTAATAGACAAATTAGACAACTGTCATTACATCTGTTTTAAAGAAGGACTTAATATCATAACAGGACGTTCTTCTACGGGTAAAAGTGCTATTATCGAATTGTTTGATTATTGTACTGGCAATTCCGAAAACACGATCCCCGAAGGTGTTATAACTGACAATGCAGAATTATATTTTGTTGTTATACATGCAAAAGAAACGTATTTGGTTATTGCTCGTACACAAAATAAAAAGTCTACTGAGGCTTTTTATAAAATTGAGACAGAAGAAATTGATATTGAGCATCTTGGTAGAGCTTATTTTAAGCAGGAATATTTTGTCCAATTAAAAAGTTTTAGAGATGAGCTTTGGCGATTCTTTGGAAATGACATTTCAGAAATTGACGAAAGCGAAGAAGCGTTGAAATTCAAACCCAAAAAAGGTAGACCATCATTCCGCAATATGGTTTCTTTCATGCTTCAACATCAGAATTTGGTTGCAAACAAACATTCGCTATTCTATCGTTTTGATGAAAAAGAAAAAAGAGAAAGAGTGATTGATGAGTTTAAAATATTTGCAGGATTTGTTGACCAAGACTACTATATTATCAACAGAGAGTTAGAAGAAAAACGCCAAGAGTTAGAAAAATTCAACAGAGAGTTTAGCAACTTTGAATCTCAGAAAAACGAAAGAGCAACAGTGCTTGATGAGCTCAGAGCAGAATATCTTTCGATTAGCGGATATGAATTATTCCCTACGATTACTAGTGCTCAAATGTTAAGTATGCCACAAATCTATATTGATGAGTTGGAGAAAATAAAAATAGAAGTCAATGAAGATTCTGATGAGTATAAGAAATTGTATTTAGAATTGATTCGACAAAAGAATGATTTATTGGCACAAAGAAGAAGGCTATCTCTAAAATTAGAACATATAAACTCTTCTATTAATTATGTTAGAAACTACGCTGAAAAGATAGATAAATACCAACCTATTACGGAAGCAATAAGAGGAAAAGCGGTATGTCCTTTCTGCCATCATGAGTCAACAGTAACAGAAGATGCTGCCAATAAATTAAGGATTGCTATTGAGTGGCTAAACGAAGAATTAAGGAAGTCTCCTCAAAGAGAAGATTCATTCTTGCCACAAAAACGTGAATACGAAAAAGCAATATCTTCAATAAATTCAGAATTGAGGAAGATTAATTCTGAAATAAACAGAATTATAGAAACAAACAACAGGTTAGAGAAAAACAAGTCATTAGATGAACAATCATTAAAACTAAAGCTTAGAATTGAAAACGAATTGGAATGGACAAAAAACATGTTCATTCAATTTGATAGCAAAAAAATTGAAGAGACTAAAAAACAAATCAATCAGCTGGAATATATTCTGCAGACAAAATATAATGTTCAACAGAAGCTAGATAATGCAGAAATATTTATTAATAAGGCAATGAATGACATGGGTAAAAATCTTGATTTTGAAAATTCTTACCAGCCAATTAATCTGCACTTTGACATTCATACGTTTGAATTGTATCATTTGAAAAATAATGGAACAAAAGTTTATTTAAGAAATATGGGAAGTGGTGCAAATTGGTTGTATTCACATGTTTGTTTATTTTTTGGTATTCTAGAATTCTTTGTATCATTAGGAGAGAAATCAACCATTCCAACAATTTTGTTCCTTGACCAACCCAGTCAGGTTTATTTTCCAGCAACAATAGATACGGCATCTGAATTTAATGCAAAGGATCTGAAACAGAAAGAAGGAAAAGAGGCTGATGACGACTTGCGGGCAGTTACAAATCTTTTCATTCAAATTGCTAATACATTATATTCCATGCAAAAAAAATATGGATTTATGCCTCAGGTCATAATATCAGACCATGCGGATAATCTGAATTTAGGAAAATATAATTTCAATAATTATGTTGTATGTAGATGGCGTGGTAAAGATAAGGGCTTCATTGATATATTGAAAATCAAGCATTCAAAAGAAATAAGCAACACAGAAATAAATGAGGATAAATAATGCGTATGAACGAAGAAAATAAAATAATCCTATATCAGGACGATAACGAAATAACTCGTGTATCGGTTCGCTTTGCTGACGAAGATTTATGGCTGACACAGAGCCAGCTAGCAGAGATATATGACACATCACAACAAAACATTAGTCAGCATATAGACAATATCTACAAGGATGGAGAACTTATAGCCGAAGCAACTAACAAGAAATTCTTGTTAGTTCGTCAGGAAGGCAATCGTCAGGTAAGGCGAAATATAGACCATTACAACCTCGATATGGTCATAGCTTTGGGATATCGTGTCCAGTCTCAAATAGCCACACGTTTCCGGCGTTGGGCGACACAACGTTTGCATGAATATATTCAGAAAGGTTTTGCGATGGATGATGAACGGCTGAAACAGGGAGGAAACCGCTATTTCCGAGAATTATTGCAACGTATCAGGGATATTCGTAGTAGCGAACGAAATTTTTACCAGCAGGTTACGGACATATATGCTACAGCTACGGATTATGATCCTCGCAGTGAAATGACTAAAACTTTTTTCGCCACCGTGCAGAATAAACTGCATTATGCGGTTCATGAGAATACAGCTGCTGAGGTAATATACAACCGTGTTGCCAATGAAAAGCCGTTTGTCGGAATGACTAATTTCAAAGGTAATTACGTAACCAAAGATGATGTAAAAATAGCGAAAAACTATTTGTCAGAAATAGAGTTGCAACGACTGAATCTGTTAGTTTCAGGATTTCTCGATTTTGCAGAATTCCAGGCATTGGAAATGAACCCTATGTCTATGAAGGACTGGATAGAAGCTCTTGACAATCAGATTATAGCTCACAAACGAAAAATCTTGGTCGGCAAAGGCAATATTTCACATAAACAAGCCATAGAAAAAGCTGAAAAGGAATTTGAAATATACCGCAAGCGAGAAATGGATATGCTTGAAAGTGACTTCGACAAAGAGGTTAAAAGATTAAACAAAAAATAAAGTGACTAAAGTTTTGCAAGGTAAACATTCAACCCCGAGAGATAGAGCAGTAGACTCATACAGCCTTTTTTGACACAAAACAACTTTCAATTCAGATTAAATTGATAGCTTTGTTGAATAAACCCTTATTCAGTTATTATGAAAAAGAGACATTATCACAAATCATTAATGGTAGGAGCGATATGTGCGCTGGCATGCGGCAACCTCTTCGCTCAAGAAACTGAGTTCGATTTATCGTCACAGAGACTGGAAATCCAACAGGTATTGCCTGTACCCGGAAAGAAAATAGACCACCATGGAATTGTCATCAATCCGACTCCTCACGAACTGACCGTCGGCGGAAACGGGGTACTGAATATTACAGGTGGAGTGGTCCTGAAGGACAAACAGCATAAGTTTTCGGAGAATCTGGACTTTCTCACATTGGCGAAGAAAGGGGTAAAGCTGACCTGCATATTCCGGCGGATACCCGTTCAGCATTTCCGGTGATATCCGTTCAGTCCC
>URWP01000011.1 GCA_900551645.1 uncultured Bacteroides sp. | reverse complement strand
CGGTTGGAGCAGGAACGGCATCGGCTGCAACTTTTGGAACAACGTGTGCAGGCAGCTTCACCCGAACTGCTATTGAAGCGAGGTTATAGTCTTACGTTGAAAAATGGAAAAGCGGTGACTGATGTTGCCCAACTGCAGACGGGAGACGAAGTGGAGACACGGTTGGCAAAGGGAGTGTTCCGAAGTAAAGTTTTATAATAAAAAAGATAGCAATAAAAGGATATGGCAGCAACCAAAGAAACTTATTCCGAGGCAATGAAACGTCTGGAAACTATTGTGTCACGGATTGAGAGTAACGAACTTGACATCGACCAGTTGGGTAGTCAGCTTCAGGAAGCGCAGAAACTCATTAAATTTTGTCGCGAAAAGCTCTACAAGGCTGATGAGGAAATCAAAAAGATGTTGGAAGACGGTAAAGAACCGGATGAAAAGTAAATTTGTCAGTGAAAGTGCGTGCTTTCCGTATAATTGTCGGAAAAAATAAGCGTTAAAATTTGATTTTGTAAATTAAAGCAGTACTTTTGCCCGAGTAATACTAGGAAATAAACATAACACTATACAATATGAAAGAAATCGATTGGTCAAATCTGTCATTCGGCTATATGCGGACAGATTACAATGTACGTTGTTACTATCGGGACGGAAAATGGGGTGAAATGGAATTATGTTCGGAAGAGACCCTGAATATCCACATGGCAGCTACTTGTCTGCATTATGGACAGGAAGCTTTTGAAGGTTTGAAAGCTTACCGTGGTAAAGATGGTAAAATCCGTATTTTCCGTCTGGAAGCCAATGCAGAACGTTTGCAGAGTACTTGCAACGGCATTTTGATGCCGGAATTCCCGACCGAGATGTTCCGTGAAGCTGTTATCAAAGTGGTAAAAGCAAACGAACGTTTTATTCCTCCATACGAAAGTGGTGCTTCGCTGTATATCCGTCCGTTGTTGATTGGTATTGGAGCACAGGTGGGAGTACATCCGGCCAGCGAATATTTATTTGTAGTCTTTGTAACGCCTGTAGGTCCATACTTTAAAGGTGGTTTTGCTACCAATCCGTATGTGATTATCCGCCAGTTTGACCGTGCTGCTCCGCTGGGAACAGGTACATTTAAAGTCGGTGGAAACTATGCAGCCAGTTTGCGTGCCAACAAGATGGCGCACGATGCCGGTTATGCCAGTGAATTCTATCTGGATGCCAAAGAAAAGAAATACATCGACGAATGCGGTGCTGCCAATTTCTTTGGTATCAAGAATAACACATACATCACTCCATTATCTACTTCTATCTTGCCTTCCATTACGAACAAGAGTCTGATGCAACTGGCTGAAGATATGGGACTGAAGGTAGAACGCCGTCCGATTCCAGAAGAAGAACTGGCTACTTTCGAAGAAGCCGGCGCTTGCGGTACAGCTGCGGGAATCAGTCCGATAGAACGTATCGATGATTTGGAAAACCACAAATCGTATGTTATTGCCAAGGATGGTAAACCGGGTCCTATCAGCGAAAAGCTGTATAATAAGTTGCGTGCTATCCAGTACGGTGATGAAGCTGACCCATACGGTTGGGTAACTGTACTTGATTGATAATCTCGAATGGTAATAAATGAAAGTCATTTGTCGCTTTGTGAGAACAGAGGGACAAATGACTTTTTCTTTTTTGCCTGTTCCGTAAAAAACAGCTAACTTTGCCGTCACGTAGTAAACCATAAAACAAGCATGGGAAAAGGAAAGTTAGCGAAATTTGCAGATATGGCGGAATACCCGCACGTGTTCGAATATCCGTATTCGGTAGTAGATGATGTACCGTTTGACATGAAGGGACGTTGGAAACAAGATTTTTTTGGAAATGAAAATCCGATTGTACTGGAGTTGGGATGTGGACGGGGAGAATATACGGTAGGATTGGGCCGTCGTTATACCGACAAGAATTTCATCGGAGTAGATATCAAAGGAGCCCGTATGTGGACTGGGGCAACCGAGGCTTTGAACGAAGGGCTGAAGAATGTTGCATTCCTGCGTACAAACATCGAAATCATCGACCGTTTCTTTGCGCCTGGTGAAGTGGACGAAATCTGGCTGACTTTCTCTGATCCGCAGATGAAGAAGGCAACAAAACGGTTGACTTCAACCTATTTCATGAATCGTTACCGGAAGTTCTTGGTGCCGGACGGACTGGTTCATCTGAAGACGGATAGCAACTTTATGTTTACATACACGAAATATATGATAGAAACCAATCATTTACCTGTAGAATTTATGACGGACGATCTGTACTATTCCGGTATGGACGATGATATCTTGAGCATCCGTACTTATTATGAACAGCAATGGTTGGACCGTGGACTGAACATCAAATACCTGAAGTTCCGTTTACCACAGGAAGGTGAACTGGTAGAACCAGACGTGGAAATTGAGCTTGATGATTATCGCAGTTATAACCGCAGTAAACGGAGTGGATTGAAAACAAGTAAATAACCCAAACGATTGTTGATATGACATTATATCCAAAATTGATTCTTGACGCACTGGCAACCGTGCGCTACCCGGGAAACGGAAAGAATCTGGTAGAAGCTGAAATGATTGCCGACAATCTTCGTATCGATGGTATGAAGGTAAGTTTCTCTATTATCTTTGAAAAACCGACTGACCCATTTATGAAATCGGTGGTTCGTGCGGCAGAAACGGCTATCCATACGTATGTATCGAAAGAGGTAGAAGTGACTATTGCTACGGAAAGCCGTCAGGCTGCACGTCCGGAGCCTGGAAAATTGCTGCCACAGGTAAAAAACGTGATTGCTGTATCCTCTGGTAAGGGGGGGGTAGGTAAATCAACGATTGCCGCCAATCTTGCTGTAGCCTTGGCAAAGTTAGGTTACAAGGTAGGGCTGCTGGATGCCGATATTTTTGGTCCGTCTGTTCCGAAGATGTTTCAGGTGGAAGATGCACGTCCATATGCCGAAGAAGTGGAAGGCCGTGATCTGATTGTCCCGATTGAGAAATATGGTATTGAATTGTTGTCTATCGGCTTTTTTGTTGATCCGGACCAGGCTACTTTGTGGCGCGGCGGTATGGCCAGCAATGCTTTGAAGCAGTTGGTAGGTGATGCCAAATGGGGAGAGTTGGATTATTTCATCCTCGATACTCCTCCGGGTACCAGTGATATTCACTTGACGTTGTTGCAAACATTAGCCATTACCGGAGCAGTGATTGTCAGTACGCCACAGGAAGTTGCACTGGCTGATGCGCGTAAGGGTATCAACATGTATATGAATGATAAAGTGAATGTACCTATCTTGGGATTGGTAGAAAATATGTCTTGGTTTACACCGGCCGAATTGCCGGAGAACAAGTATTACCTATTCGGAAAAGAGGGTACCAAACGTTTGGCTGAAGAATTGAATGTACCGTTGTTGGGACAGATTCCTATCGTACAGAGTATTTGTGAGAATGGTGATAAGGGTACACCGGCTGCACTTGATGAGAACAGCTTGACTGGTATGGCTTTTATTGAACTGGCGCGTAATGTCGTGACTCAGACAGAGAAACGGAATGCGGAACTGGCTCCTACTGAAATTGTCCATACACATAAATAACTTTTTATCAGATTTATTCGGTAAGGAATTAAAATAGACAGTAATAATTGAACCTCCTGAAGAAGTATTTTATAAAACTTTTTCAGGAGGTTTATTCATTTTCTTGAAAATCGAAGGATAGTTGAATCCATTCCGGTGAGGCAGGCAGGATGAATTCTTCTGTTTCTTTCGGATTTGAAACGGATAGTCCGATTAGTCGGATGGGATGTTGGGTATAGTCTACGTCTTTCAATAGTTTTTTGGCCAATGGAAGTATTTCTTTCAAGGTGGTCAGTGGCTGGGGAATACTTTGACTGCGCGTTATTTGGGTGAAGTCACTGAATTTTATCTTTAGGGTAAGTGTTGTTCCCTTGAACTGTTTCTGTTTAAGCCGTTCTACCAGTTCGCAAGCTACGTGATACAATTCGATGATGACTGAAGAAGACAGCGAAATGTCTTTTTCCAGCGTATGTTCACAACCGATGGATTTCCGGATGCGAACTGCTTCTACCGGACGGTTGTCAATGCCACGGGCAAAATCATAGTACATGGAACCGATTTTCCCGAATTGTCGGGTCAGCATTTCCAGAGAACATTGGCGTAGACTTTCTCCGTTGTATATTCCTAACTGGTGCATTTTTTTTGCTGTGACCGGTCCTACTCCCCAAAATGATTCGATGGGCAGCCGGTCGATGAATGCCTGTGCCTGGTTCGGATGAATGGTACAGAGTCCGTCCGGTTTCCGGTAATCAGACGCTACTTTAGCCAGGAACTTATTGTAGGAAACTCCGGCAGAAGCTATCAGATGGAGGTCTGTCCGGATACGTTGTTTGATTTCTTTGGCTATATCGACCGCTAGCTCTATGGACTTTTTATTTTCGGTGACATCCAGAAAAGCTTCATCCAGTGAGATAGGTTCAATCAAATCAGTATATTCCTGAAATATAGTATGTACTTGGGCAGATATTTCCTTGTATACTTTCATCCGACCTTCTACAAAAATCAGTTCAGGACAGAGTTTTAGGGCTTTTTGTGAGGACATGGCAGAGCGTACACCGAATTTTCGTGCTTCATAACTGGCTGCAGCCACAACTCCCCGTTTCTCGGCATGTCCTACGGCAACGGGTTTTCCTTTCAGTTCTGGATGATCTCGTTGCTCTACTGATGCATAGAATGCGTCCATATCAATATGGATGATTTTTCGAAGTTCAGTCATAAAACAGATAGCTTTTGTGCAAAAATAATGAAACTTCTTTGGGCCATCCTAAAAATCATTTGTACTTTTGTCGTATCTTACAAAATTGTGACAGTTTTTATGATGAAAGATGAGATTAAAAAGGCCTGTGAGGTCATGCAGAAAGGTGGTATCATCCTTTATCCTACTGATACTGTGTGGGGAATAGGGTGTGATGCAACCAATGAAGAGGCTGTAAAACGGGTGTATGAAATCAAAAAACGTGCCGACAGCAAAGCGATGCTGGTATTGGTAGACAGCCCTGTGAAGGTGGATTTTTATGTACAGGATGTGCCGGCTGTGGCTTGGGATTTGATTGAAATGACTACTAAACCGTTGACTATTATATATGATGGAGCACGTAACTTAGCTCCTAACTTGGTTGCTGCCGATGGCAGTGTAGGTATTCGCGTTACTTCTGAAGAATTTTCCAAGCAACTTTGTTTCCGTTTCCGGAAAGCCATAGTCTCTACTTCAGCCAATATCAGTGGTCAGCCTTCACCAGCTGTGTATAGTGAGATTTCGGATGAAATCAAGCAGGCTGTTGATTATGTAGTAGATTTCCGTAGAGAAGAAACAGGCCATCCGAAACCCTCCAGCATTATCAAGTTAGGAAAAGGGGGAGAAGTAAAGATTATCCGCGAATAAAACTGATATTTAACTAAACTCCATTACTGAACCATGCAGATAGAAGAAGAGAAATGCAGTTGGCTTCAGCATTTTCTGGTATGGAGGGAGAAACATATCAAAGATAAGCAGTTTATTCTGATACTGAGTTTCCTGGTGGGAATATGTACAGCACTGGCTGCTTTTGTGCTGAAGTTCTTAGTAGAATATATCAAAGAATTTTTGACGGAAAACTTTGATACGACCCGAGCCAACGGATTGTATCTGGTTTATCCGGTCGTAGGTATCTTGTTGACAAGTATCTTTATTAGGAAAGTAGTAAGAGACGATATCAGTCATGGTGTCACGAAGATTTTATATGCAATTTCCCGTAAGCAGAGTCGTATTAAACGTCACAATGTCTGGTCGTCTGTATGTGCTTCGGCTATAACTATCGGTTGTGGTGGTTCTGTTGGAGCTGAGGCACCGATTGTGTTGACCGGTTCGGCTATCGGTTCTAATCTGGGAGCCTTGTTCCGGATGGATCATAAGACGCTGATGCTATTGGTGGGGTGTGGAGCTGCCGGTGCTGTTTCTGGAATTTTCAAGGCTCCGATAGCCGGTCTAGTCTTTACTTTGGAGGTATTGATGATCGACTTGACTATGGCCTCTTTGCTTCCCTTACTGATTTCCAGTGTAACGGCTGCCTCAGTAGCATATGTGTTGACTGGTACGGAAGCCATGTTTCAGTTCCATTTGGATTATCCGTTTGCCTTGGAGCGTATTCCGTACGCCATTGGGTTGGGTATTTTCTGTGGTTTGGTGGCATGGTATTTCACTCGTTCGATGAACTGGATTGAGAATATTTTCCGCCGTTATTCTAATCCTTACGTGAAGTTTGTGATAGGAGGTTCTATGCTGAGTATCCTGATTTTCTTGTTCCCTCCGCTTTATGGTGAAGGTTACGATACCATTACTCTGTTGCTGAACGGTAAATCAAGTGTAGACTGGAATACGGTGATGAACAATTCGTTCTTTTACGGAAACGGCAGTCTGCTTATCATTTATTTGATATTGATTATTCTTTTGAAAGTTTTCGCTTCAAGTGCCACAAACGGTGGGGGAGGTTGTGGAGGTATCTTTGCACCAAGTCTGTTCTTAGGCTGTATTTCTGGTTTTGTCTTCTCATATGTATGCAATGAGTTCCATATCGGAAATACTTATATTCCGGAAAAGAATTTTGCTTTGATGGGAATGGCAGGGCTGATGTCTGGTGTCATGCATGCCCCCTTGACCGGTATCTTTCTAATAGCCGAACTGACTGGTGGTTATGACTTGTTCCTTCCGCTGATGATTGTATCGGTATGTTCTTATCTGACTATTATCGTATTCGAACCTCATAGTATTTATTCTATGCGTCTGGCTAAGAAAGGAGAACTGTTAACCCATCATAAGGATAAGGCTGTACTGACACTGATGAATATGGAAAGTGTCATTGAAACCGATTTTCAGATACTTCGTCCGGATATGGATCTGGCAGGAATGGTGAAGGCTATTTCTTTGTCTACCCGTAATTTATTTCCAGTAGTTGGAGTACAGAATGAGTTTCTGGGTATAGTGAATCTGGACGATGTCCGGAATGTAATGTTTCGTCAGGAATTATACCATAAATATTATGTGGAACGTTTCATGAAGGAGCCTAAGGCAATTATCAATACTTCCGACTCCATGGAGGTAGTTATGCAGAAGTTTGACAAAACTGGGGCTTGGAATCTGCCTGTTATTGATGAACAGAGGAAATATAGGGGGATCGTTTCGAAATCGAAGATGTTGAATACTTACCGGCAGGTTATGGTAGACTTTTCTGAAGAATAAGTGTGTATTATTTAAAAAGAAAACAACGAATGGACAAGAAAGATTTACGTATCGTATATATGGGAACTCCCGAGTTCGCCGTAGAGAGTTTGAAACGGTTGGTAGAAGGCGGTTATCAGATAGTGGGAGTCATTACTATGCCTGATAAACCGATGGGACGTCACGGCAGTGTGCTTCAGCCAAGTCCGGTAAAGGAATATGCTGTATCTCGGGGACTGAAAGTGTTACAACCGGAAAAACTGAAGGATGAAGTGTTCTTGGAAGAATTGCGTGCCTTGAAAGCTGATCTTCAGATTGTGGTGGCTTTTCGTATGTTACCAGAAGTTGTCTGGAGTATGCCACGTTTGGGAACATTCAATTTGCATGCTTCGTTATTGCCACAGTATCGGGGAGCAGCTCCTATCAATTGGGCGGTTATCAACGGAGATACGGAAACAGGAATTACAACATTTTTCCTGAAGCATGAAATAGATACTGGTGAAATCATTGATCAGGTAAAAGTTCCGATTGCTGATACAGATAATGTGGGTATGGTATACGACAGGTTGATGTTGTTAGGTGGAGACCTGGTGGTAAAGACTGTTGATGCAATTCTGGAAGGAAATGTAAAAACTACTCCCCAAGAAGAATTGGCAAAGGTAGAAGAACTCCGTCCGGCTCCTAAGATTTTCAAGGAGACCTGTCGTATTGATTGGACTAAAGGAGTCAAATCTGTTTACGATTTTGTTCGTGGACTTTCTCCCTATCCGGCTGCTTGGACAGAACTCTGTCAAGGAGAAGCTACTCCTATTATGCTGAAAATTTATGAAGCTGCCAAAGTCTTCTGTGAACATGCCTTGCAGCCAGGTACTGTATTGACTGATAAGAAGACTTATTTCCGGATTGCTTCTACCGATGGTTATGTTGATATTCTGTCTTTGCAGCTGGCAGGGAAAAAACGGATGCAGGTAGCTGATTTCCTGCGTGGTTATCGTCATACGGAAGATACCTGTGTCAGATAGGAAGAAGTAATAAAAACGAACTCGCGTGTGAATTAAAACGAACGGACAGATTGATTGGTTCGTGCTTATGTTTCGTTTGATACGAACGTTCGTTTTTTCAGTCTTTTTGCGCTGTG
Source organism: uncultured Bacteroides sp. (assembly GCA_900551645.1). Lineage (GTDB taxonomy): Bacteria > Bacteroidota > Bacteroidia > Bacteroidales > Bacteroidaceae > Phocaeicola. The sequence continues at coordinate 18,121 of URWP01000011.1, read as the reverse complement.
AGGATGTAAGCGGATTAAAGCGTGTTAGATAAAGTTTAAAAGGCCAGTCACTATTCAGGAAGAATAGGACTGGCCTTACTACTACTTGTTGATGGAATAGAATAGATTGGAATTAATTGTTTTTTTTGACTTCCCATACAGCTTGGCTGTCCGCACCGCTGTTGTATTTGATAGAGAAACCTTTGAATTTCTCTTGTTGGTATTCAGGGATGCTTTTTAGAGTAAAAGAAGTGACTCCCCAATACCATCCTGTCGGTGTATCTGATTTTGCATTATGGCGTAATTCTACCTGAAGCATCCCCTGATTGTTCAATTGTGCACCTTTCGCCAGAAGAAGACTGAAATCGTGTGTATGGGTATTTCCTGATCCTTTGAAATTGAATTCGATATTCAAGTGCTCTTTACTGATGGAAGCTCCCGTAATTTGTACAGGGTCGTTCCCGAAATCATCCGGGTAAGTTGTTTCTGCTTCCCGTAAGTCAATGGCAGTATAGGTCGGTACATTATATAGATTGACTACCGTGACTTCACGTTCTTTGGAAGAAGAGTTATTGGCATCGGATGAAAAAACTACGTTTAGAAAGACGCGTTGTCCGATACTGTCTGCTCCGTTCTTTTCGAAGACTTCCGGATTGATAGGAATAAGAGTTCCGTAAGTATCTGATGCAACAGTTATCGGTTCAGTATCTTCTACAGTACCCAAAGTAGGATAATATGCAGTCGTTCCGTCTTGAGAAACTGAAATGTTTGTATCATTTTCTTCAATGCATCCTGTCAGCAGCATAGTTCCAGCTATCAATAGTCCTATTATTTTTATTTGAAGAGTTTTTATCATATTTCTTTGTTTTTGTTCGTATAAATAATGATAGGTATTACGGAATACTGCTTCCTGATTTGTTAAAATCTTCCCGAAGAAGAAAAATATGTATGATGTGCAGTATTTTTGCAGTCTCTTCATTTATACAATGTATAGTTCGAACACGAAACACGGTTATGACAGAAGAAGAATTGGCGCAACGATGTGCCAAGGCAGATGCTTTGGCACGGAAACAGCTGTATGAGCAGTACGGAGGGCAACTTATGTCCATTTGTCTTCGTTACGTCTGCGACCGTGAATCTGCCCAAGATGTTTTGCATGACGGATTTATCCGTATTTTTCAATCTTTTCAACAGTTTCATTATCAAGGAATAGGTTCTTTAAAAGCTTGGATGTCACGGATCATGGTTAATGAGGCATTGGGCTTTCTTCGGAAAAAGAATCTACAGGTACAGCAGGAAGTCCTGATGGAGGAAATTCCGGATAGGGAGGATGAAGAATCGACAGAGGATATTCCGCCGGCGGTGTTGATGAAGCTGATACGGGAACTGCCTGACGGTTATCGTACTGTGTTCAATCTTTATGTTTTCGAAGAAAAAAGTCATAAGGAAATCGGTGCGCTTCTAGGTATAACAGAACGTACATCTTCTTCTCAGTTTTATCGGGCGAAAACATTGTTAATGAAGAAAATCAACGAATATAGAAAGAGTTTATAGGCATGAAAGAAAATGATAAATGGATACAACAGATGCGTAAGCAGCTGGAAGATTATTCAGAGCCTTTGCCGACAGGTCTATGGGAATCTATCGAAAAAGACTTGAATCAGTCTTCTGTGCAGCCGAAAGTGATTCCGCTGTGGAGGCGTTGGCAGACCGTTGCTGCTGCCATCGTGGCTGTGTTGGTTGTTTCATCTACAGTTGTCTGGTTGTGGAGAACTGATGATGAATCTCTGACGGAGTGTGCTCCGTTGGTCGCAGACGGATTACCTTCGAAACCGATGGATGATAGTTTGTTGCCTGTTACGGAAGATATTACTGAGTCCGAGTCTGTCGTTGAACAGGGTTTGTCAGGGGCAGCTTCTTTATTGGCTTCTGTTACTCCATCATCGGTTTCTTCTGATGTTTCTCCGGTAAGTAGTAGTCCGGTTGTTATGGACATGAATCCGGTTGTATTTTCTGTTGATAAATCAGAAGAACAGGAAAAAGAAATCGATTCTCAGGACGCTGTAGGAAAGTCGGAACCCTCGGGAAAGGAGCGTGCTGTTCAAAGGAAGGCAGATCGTGAACAACTGCGTCGCAATGCTTTGCTTGCTGTTGCCGATAAACCTTCTGTCTCTCGCAGCTGGCAGGTAGGAGTCACTACTGGCAACTCTTTTTCTTCTGCTTCAAACAGTTTTCAGGGCCTTTCTACATTGATGAGTCGTAACAGTATGTTGATGAGTGATGATTTGGCTATGAATCCGGTAAGTGATAATGGTATGGCCTATACTCAAGTATTGTTCCACAATCGAGATCAGGCTACTGAAACCCGTGTCCATCATCGTATGCCTGTAACTGTGGGAGTTACTTTGAGTTATGCTTTTTCTGACAAATGGAGTCTGGAGACTGGTTTGACTTATACATTATTGTCTTCTGAACTTCATTCAGGTGCTAAGTCATACATTGAAGAAGAACAGAAATTGCATTATGTAGGTATTCCATTGAAAATTAAGCATACATTTTGGCAAAATGAACGCCTGTCGTTGTATGCAGTAGCCGGTGGAGCGGTAGAAAAATGTGTATCAGGTTCGTTGGAAACATTGTATGTGACTGGAAGTTCTGACCGCAAAACCGAGCATACATCATTGGACGTAAAGTCTTTGCAATGGTCTGTAAATGCTGCAGTCGGTGGTCAGTTCAATTTGATTCGCCAGTTGGGTGTGTATATAGAACCTGGTGTATCATATTATTTTGATGACGGTACGGGTATAGAGACATATCGGAAAGAGCATCCCTGTAACTTTAACCTGCAGTTGGGAGTACGTTTTACACTGCCAAAATAAAGACAGCTTATTTAGTGATTGTAGGAAAAAAAATGTAACTTTGTGTATTGAAATGAACAATTGAAATAAAAATGAAGGAAATAAAGCTGTCTCCCTCTTTACTTTCTGCAAATTTTGCTAATTTGCAGGATGATCTGGATAAGATTAACCGTAGTGAAGCCGATTGGCTGCATATTGATATTATGGACGGTGTTTTTGTACCGAACATCTCTTTTGGATTCCCGGTATTGAAATATGTGGCTGAGTTGTCAGAAAAGCCTTTGGATGTACATCTGATGATTGTACAGCCGGAAAAATTCATTTCTGAAGTGAAAGAACTGGGAACGATGATGATGAATGTACATTATGAAGCATGTACACATTTGCATCGGGTAATCCAACAAATTAAAGCTGCTGGAATGAAGGCTGGGGTGACATTGAATCCGTCTACTCCAGTTTGTATGCTGACTGATATAATTGAAGATTTGGATATGGTACTGCTCATGTCTGTTAATCCAGGTTTCGGTGGGCAGAAGTTTATTCCTCATACTCTGCAGAAAGTAGCAGAACTTCGAGAATTGATAGAACGGACTCATTCGAATGCTTTGATAGAAATAGATGGTGGAGTGAACCTGGAAACTGCTCCTTTGTTGATACAGGCAGGGGCAGATGTGTTGGTGGCGGGAAATGCTGTATTCAAGGCTCCTGATATGATAGAAATGATTCATCAATTGAAAAAAGTCCGATAACAGTTTGCTGAGATACTCTTCTTATATTATTTATCCTTTGTTCCGGCTGACTCTTTCGATGGCAGCCGGAATTTTTTTATTTGACAGATTTCTGTCGGATTATCTTTCTTGGCTCTGGGCATTCGGAATATTTGGAATATCAGTTATCTTGACCTTTTTCTGTTTTTATTCATCGGTTTACAGATGGAGGAATCTGTTCGGTTATGCAGCTTCTTTTTCTTTTTTTCTTTTTGGAGGCTGTTCGGTCTTGTATCAGCGTAGTTGCATTGACTATTCATGGTCGGAGAAAACGGAAATCTATGAGGGTATAGTTCAGACAGTTCCTTATCTGAAAGGAAAGACTTTTCGGGCAGAAATAGAGGTTAAACGTCGGCTTGATGTTACGGATAGCGAAAGGGAACAGCCGAAGACATTTGTTCCGGTCAATCGGAAGATTTTGTTGTATTGGATTCCTGATTCAGCCGGAGTATCAATCTGTTGTGGTGACCGTATTTGTTTTTATACCGTCATTTCCCGTCCTGAATCCGATACTAATCTGACAGGATTTGATTATGGAAAATATTTGCTCCGACATGGAATCAGTGGTACTGCTTTGGCTTTTGAAGGGCAGTGGAAGCGCATGGAGCCAGCTTCTTCTTTGACTTGGAAGCAACATGCCTTGTTGTTAAGGGAGCAGTTGCTGGAACGGTATCGAAACTGGGGACTGAGAGGGGATGTCCTGGCAGTTGTTTCTGCATTGACTGTCGGTGAAAAACGAGAATTGACTGACGAGTTGAAGGCTGTTTATAGTGCGGCAGGAACTAGTCATGTCTTGGCACTTTCCGGGCTTCATGTGGGGATGATCGTGGGTATTCTTTGGATATTATTGACCCCTTTGAAGCGATGGAAGTATGGAAAAACAGTTGCATCTGTATTATTGGTCGTTTGTTTGTGGACGTTTGCTTTTCTTTCCGGACTGAGTGCTTCTGTTGTGCGCGCTGTAACTATGTTTACGCTTTATGTATTGGCTTCATGGATGTTGGAAGAGCGGTTTTTCGGGATTTCTTTCTGTAACCTTAACGGCTTTTCTGATGCTTGTGTATCAGCCTATGTACCTGTTCGATATCAGTTTTCAGTTATCCTTTATAGCGGTGTATAGTATTTTACTGCTGTATCCGGTTATTTCTTCCTGGTGGAATCCTCATAACCGGATAAGTACTTATGTATGGACCGCTTTATCGGTATCTTTAGCTGCGCAACTGGGTACACTTCCGCTGATTCTGTATTATTTCGGTGCTTTCCCTACTTATTTCCTTTTGGCAAATCTGGTTGTGACTCCGTTGGCCTGTTGTATCTTGTGTGCTACATTAGGGGCTTTGATTTTAGGAAATCTTCCAATCATTGGAGCGAGTGTTATCTGGCTGTTAACGCAGGCTACGGTATTGTTGAATGTTATTATGGAGTCTGTCAGTTCCTTGGACGGTTCCCAACTGACTGCTATTCATCTTTCTGCTCTTCAAGCCTTGCTCCTGTTTTTGTTGTTGGGGACTGTTTATGTGTACTTGCATCGTCGTTCGGCATTACGGCTGATAGTCTGTCTTGGGATAGCTAATATCTTTCTGATAATTGGTATCTGGCGTTATGGTCGGCCTTTCTCCGACAGTTTCTATCTGTATCGTTCCGAAGTTTATCATCGGAAACGTTTCGAGGCGGAAGTCTTGTCTTCTGCAAATGGCTTTTATAGATTAGATACTTTGAAAGTGGCTGTGCTGAAAGACGGTACCTGGAGGAAGAAGCAGGCCGTTGAAAAGTTGGCTGTAGATTATGTGTACATCTGTAGAGGGTTTCGTGGAAATGTTAAAGGACTCTCTCGGGTATTTGGACTCCGTCAGGTTATATTAGATGCTTCGCTGAATCCTTCTTACCGTGAGTCTCTGAAAGCGGAATGTATGGAGTATCAGATTCCGTTTGTGGAACTTCCGGCTGAATGTTCTTTTCAAATCGTTCGTAAGTATTGAAAAAAAAATGTATTTTTGTCGCTTCAAAATATCTACATCGATTTATGTTAACTAAAATCATTCAACAGGCAAATATCGATAAGGTAAAGACCTATTTCGAGCGTGCCGAGAAGATAGTCATTGTCACCCATGTCTCTCCGGATGGAGATGCATTAGGTTCTTCGTTGGGACTGATGCATTATTTGTATGAAGAAGAGAAAACCGTTCATGTTATTGTACCGAATGCTTTTCCTGACTTTCTGCGTTGGATGCCTGGTGCCAAAGATATTATCCGTTATGATAAATATGGTGAGTTTGCTGATAAATTGATTGCCGAGGCCGATGTTATCTGTTGTCTGGATTTCAATGCCTTGTCGCGTATTGATGCTGTAGGCCCTGCTGTGGCTGCTTCTGCGGGGCGTAAGGTTATGATTGACCATCATCTTAATCCGGAACCTTTCTGTCGGGTGACTATTTCACATCCGGAAATATCTTCTACTTCCGAACTGGTGTTCCGTTTGATTTGTCGCATGGGGTGTTTCGATGAGATTACATTTGAAGGGGCCCAATGCATCTATACCGGTATGATGACCGATACGGGAGGATTTACATACAATTCTAATAACCGTGAAATTTACTTTATCATCAGTGAACTGCTTTCCAAAGGAATTGATAAGGATGAAATCTATCGTAAGGTATTCAATACTTATTCTGAAGGTCGCTTGCGTCTGATGGGTTATGTGTTGTATGAAAAGATGGAAGTCTTTCCCCAGTTTCATGCATCGCTCATTTGGTTGACAAAAGAGGAACAAGGAAGGTTTCAGTATGTAAAAGGAGATACCGAAGGGTTTGTCAATATGCCTTTACAGATGAAAGGTATCTGTTTTTCTGTATTTTTGCGTGAAGATACCGAGAAGAAAATGATTAAAGTATCATTGCGTTCAGTCGGTACTTTCCCCTGTAACAAGGTAGCTGCTGAATTCTTTAACGGAGGGGGACATCTGAATGCTTCCGGCGGTGAATTTTATGGCACTATGCCCGAAGCTATCGAATTGTTCAAGCAGGCTTTAGTGAAATATGAAGACCTTTTAGTAAAAAATTAGTTATTAAAATAAATAATAGAATAAAAAGGAGAGTAGATAAAAGCTGATTTATTACTTTTGCTGCTACTAATTTCTAGAAAAATGAAGAAACTACATCTTATTTTGATGCTGGCTTTTGTTTTTGGCTGTTTCTTACAGAGTTGTAATGACGGTAAGACCTATGCTGAACGAAAAGAAGAAGAAGCTGATGCTATTAATGCTTTTTTAGTAAAGAATGATATTGAAGTCATTTCGGAGGAGGAATTTTTTAAAGATACGGTTACAAAAGAGAACCAGTATGTCCTTTTCAATGATAACGGAGTTTACATGAACATCGTTCAGCGTGGTGTTGGCGAGAAGTTGGGTGACGGGTCGTATGAGATTCATTCCCGTTTCATGGAAATTGCTCTTCAAGACCGTTCGGACGTAGGATTTGCTGCCGGTGATACGTTATTGGCGAATATGCATTGGAATGATTATCCTTCAGCTCAGACCGATCCGGAAACTTTCCGTCTGGATGTTTCCGGAGATTCTTATTCGGCTACTTTTATGGATCGTTCCAAAATGGCTTCTGTTTATGAAAGTTCGGCTGTCCCTTCAGGCTGGCTGGTACCCATTCCGTTTCTGAAGATTTCCCGCATAACAGAGTCATCTACAGTAGCACGTGTTAAGCTGATTGTTCCTCATAGTGAAGGGACATTGACTGCTTCGAGTGCTGTATATCCTTGTTTCTATGAAATAACCTATAACCTTGGAAGATAATTTATTATTATGACACTGATTAAATCTATTTCTGGTATTCGCGGTACTATCGGCGGACCGGCAGGTGACGGACTGAATCCGTTGGACATTGTAAAGTTCACTTCGGCTTATGCTACATTGATTCGTAAGACTACTTCTGTAAAAAGTAACAAGATTGTAGTAGGTCGTGATGCCCGCATTTCGGGTGAAATGGTTAAAAATGTGGTATGTGGAACCTTGATGGGAATGGGTTTCGACGTAGTGAACATCGGTCTGGCATCTACTCCTACCACAGAGTTGGCTGTAACGATGGAAGGTGCTTGTGGTGGTATTATCTTGACTGCCAGCCATAATCCTCGTCAGTGGAATGCATTGAAGTTGCTGAATGAACATGGTGAATTCTTGAATGCGGCAGAAGGTAATGAGGTTCTGCGTATCGCTGAGGCCGAAGCTTTTGAATATGCAGATGTAGACCATATCGGCCATTATACTGAAGATAATTCTTATAACCAAAAGCATATTGACAGTGTTTTGGCACTTAAGTTAGTGGATGTGGAAGCTATACGTAAGGCTAACTTCCGTGTGGCACTTGATACTGTGAATTCTGTGGGAGGTATTGTTCTTCCGGAATTATTGAAACAATTGGGAGTACAGCACGTAGAAACTTTGTATGGTGAGCCTACCGGCGATTTCCAGCATAATCCGGAACCTCTTGAAAAAAATTTGGGTGACATTATGGGACTGATGAAAGCCGGCAATAATGATGTTGCTTTCGTTGTCGACCCGGATGTTGACCGTCTGGCTATTATTTGTGAAGACGGTACAATGTACGGTGAAGAATATACTTTGGTAACAGTTGCAGATTATGTATTGAAACATACTCCAGGAAATACGGTATCAAATTTGAGTTCTACCCGTGCTTTGCGTGATGTTACCCGTAAATACGGTATGGAATACAATGCTTCTGCTGTAGGTGAAGTAAACGTAACGACTAAGATGAAAGCTACTCATGCTGTAATCGGTGGTGAAGGAAACGGTGGAGTCATTTATCCGGAATCACATTACGGACGTGATGCTTTGGTAGGTATTGCTTTGTTCTTAAGTCATCTGGCACACGAAGGAAAGAAAGTTTCAGAATTGCGTGCTACTTATCCGAACTATTTTATTGCCAAGAACCGCATTGATTTGACTCCTGAAACAGATGTGGATGCTATTCTGGCAAAGGTGAAGGATTTGTACAAGAATGAAGAAATTAATGATATTGATGGTGTGAAGATTGACTTCCCGGACAAGTGGGTACATTTGCGTAAGAGTAATACAGAACCGATTATCCGTGTTTATTCTGAAGCATCTACCATGGAAGCTGCCGATGAATTGGGTAAGCAGATTATGGATATTGTTTACAGTTTGGCTAAGTAATCCGGTTTTCGGGTTTTTAAATAAAGGAAAAGACGTCCTCTGGTTCGATTCAGTGGGCGTCTTTTTTTACGCTCTTTGTGGTCAATCTACCCAAAGCATATCACTCATGATACCGTCGGAAATGAATATTCCTTGTTCGGTCAGTTTCAGGGTTTCCTGAGTTATTTCCAAAGTACCTTGCTGAAGGTGCGGTTGTGCCATCTGTAAACAGTAACGGTATAGCCTTTCTCCGAACTTTTTCTTTAGTTGTCCGAGTGGCATTCCCCAACAGGTGCGGATGGAGGTGATGACAAAATCGTTGTAGCGAGTATAGAGGTCGAGTTCTTCAATTTCTGAAACAGAACTTCCTTCCGTTATTCCCTTGATATAATCGTTCAGCGATGCGATATTCCATTGGCGACTTGTCCCGTTATAGGAATGTGCGGAGGGTCCGCATCCCAAGTACTTCTTCTCTGTCCAGTAGCTTGAATTATGGCGCGAGTATTTGTCTGGTTGGCAGAAATTAGAGATTTCGTAATGCTGGTAACCGTTCTCTTTTAACCGGTGTATCAGCCGGCTGAAAAGATTTACGCTTAAATCTTCATCTGCTTCTTTTACCCGATGTTCTTCGCGCAGTTTCCAAAGTGTGGTGCCTTCTTCATAAATCAGGTGATAGGCAGAAATGTGTTCGGGATGCATACAGACAGCTTGTGATAAATCATTCTCCCAGATTTCAAGTGTTTCTCCGGGCAGACCGTACATTAAGTCAATGCTGATATTCTGGAATCCAGCTTTCCGACAGTTTTCAAACGCTTCGATGGCTTGCCGGGCAGTGTGGCGGCGATGGAGCCGCTCCAGCATGGTCTCGTTGAATGTCTGGATACCCATGCTCAGGCGATTAAAAGGGAGGTTGCGCAGCATGTCGATGTACTCTTGAGTCAAGTCATCCGGGTTGGCTTCTAATGTGATTTCAGGAGATTCCCCTATCGGATAAATCCGGTAGACGGTATCAAATATCTGTTTGAAATCGCTTTCTTCCAATTGAGAAGGAGTTCCACCGCCCAAATAGATGGTTTCTACCGTTTCGCCTTGCAGGTAATCTTGCCGTTGTTCCAGTTCCTGACATAAGGTACGCACATAAGCTTGTCGTTTATCACTTTGGGTAGTTGAATAAAAGTCACAGTAGATGCATCTCCGTTTGCAGAAGGGGATATGTAGATAGATTCCAGCCATAATATTGGGTTTGATGTGCCAAAAGTACATAATCTGGAAGAAATATCTGTAAAGTTGCTCTTATTTTTGTATCTTGTCACATGTAAACCATTTTATCCGATTTTTATGAGAACAGTACGACTGATAACCTGCGACGATTCTTTCCAGGCTAATCTTATCAAAGGGGCCTTGGAGAATGAAGGCATCCCGGTCATATTACACAATGAGCATACATCCGACGTCATGCGCGGTTATATCCGGGAAGCCTCTACGGTAGATATACTTGTTGACGAACATGACAGTGAACGGGCTTTGCAGTTATTGGAGCGGAATCAGATGATTCCGGAACGCTTGAACCGTTGTCCTCATTGTCATTCAGACCAGATAATGTTCGTATTGAAGAAGAAACACCGTTTTCGTGCCATTCTGGCTGGCTTTCTGGCATTACTGGCTGCTTCTTCACCTGGAACAGAGCATTGGGAATATGTCTGTAAGCAATGTGGGGCTCATTTCGACAAACCAGTAGGTAAAAATAAAGAGGAATGACTCTTTGAAAATTTACAATGTGTTATGGGTGGTGGCTGAGGTAGCCAGAAGATATACTTTGTGCGGAGCTTTTCCTCGGGTGACAAGCAGCCCTTTTTTTACCCATCGGTTCAAGTCGTTCCAGGCCTTTGTTTTCAGGAGTCCGGTCAGTTCACTGTAAGTTGTCCGGCTGATGAAAGTGTGAGTCTTCAGGTATTGTTGAAGAAGCCTGAAACGTTCTTCTTCATTCAGTTCAGACGAACTGGTTTTGAACTTGAAAGCATGGGGTGCCCGTACAAGGTTTCCCTGACAGCGTCGGCTGAAATTTTTGGAAACCTGTATCTTGATTTTGTCGAACCGGATGGATTGAGCATGGATTTCTTCTTCTTTATGTACGGTACGGTCGGTTTTCAAAGTGGCTGTGGCTGTACCGATTGCTCCCAATTCCACCCGATAGCCATGTGCCAGGTAATGTAATATCCATTTTTCCAGCTCTTCCTGGACTCCTAGTATTGTGCCTTCCTTGAAGGTAGACGATTCGGCGATGCGTCCGGTTAACTCACGGAAAGTAACGGTCCCGTTGGATACCAGTTTCGGGTAGAGTACAGAAGGTCTGTCAGTGTTTTTAGGTTGTGGAACTTGTAGAAAATCATACTTTGCTTCCATCTTTTTATTGTTTTTAGAGTTAAACTTTTATGTTTTTTGTCAGAAAAACGAATATCCTTCGTCTTAGGAATGTATGTTTCTCGTTCGGAGACTGTGTGTCTTCCGATTGAAGAATATCGTTTTTCTGCGGACAAATGTAGAATTGCTTGCGGATGAATTGTTGACATATCGGTGGATTTCGGTGGTTCGGTCTGTTTTTATGCACTTTAGGCATGATAACAGGGAAACGGAAATTCTTGTCTTCCTGTTTTATGAAAATTCCAGAGTGATGAGTTTTCAGAATGTACTTTTCAGAGCTTTCTGATGAGTTATTTAAGATATATGTCTTACAACATAGTTTAGTAACACGAAGATAAAAGTTGTTTTTCTACACATTTATTTCTAATTTGCGCCTCGCTTAAAAGAGATATGAAAAGCATATCCTTCTGTTACTAATTAAATCTTGAAATACCATGAAAGTATATCAGACTAACGAAATCAAGAACATTGCCCTCCTTGGTAATGATGGATCAGGTAAGACCACCCTCACAGAAGCGCTGCTCTATGAGAGTGGTATCATAAAACGTCGCGGTAGAATTACAGCAAAAAATACAGTCAGCGATTATTTTCCGGTAGAGCAAGAGTATGGTTACTCTGTCTTCTCTACCGTTTATCATGTAGAGTGGAATGGCAAGAAACTGAATATCATCGACTGCCCGGGTAGTGATGACTTTGTGGGCGCGGCTATTACAGCACTGAACGTAACAGATACAGCTATCCTGTTGTTGAACGGTCAGTATGGTCCGGAAGTAGGTACACAGAATCATTTCCGTTATACAGAAAAATTGGGTAAGCCGGTTATTTTCCTGGTGAACCAGCTGGATAGCGAAAAATGTGACTTCGACCATGTACTCGAGCAGTTGAAAGAGAATTACGGTTCTAAAGTAGTTCCGGTGCAGTATCCGTTGGCCACTGGTCCGGACTTCAATTCGTTAATCGATGTACTTTTAATGAAAAAATATTCATGGGGACCGGAAGGTGGTGCTCCAACAATCGAGGATATTCCTGCAGAAGAAATGGAAAAAGCCATGGAATGGCACAAAACTTTGGTGGAAGCTGCTGCAGAACACGATGAGACTTTGATGGAAAAATTCTTTGAATCGGAATCATTGACCGAAGATGAAATGCGTGAAGGTATCCGTAAAGGATTGGCTGCACGTGGCATGTTCCCGGTATTCTGTGTTTGTGCCGGAAAAGACATGGGTGTACGCCGTCTCATGGAATTCCTGGGTAATGTGGTTCCGTTTGTTGACGAGATGCCGGTTGTTCACAATACCCGTGGCGTTCCTGTTCCTCCTGATCCGAACGGACCTACTTCTCTGTATTTCTTCAAGACTGCTGTTGAACCGCATATCGGTGATGTACAGTACTTCAAGGTGATGAGTGGTGTGGTGAAAGAAGGTGACGATCTGAGTAACGCAGACCGTGGCTCGAAGGAACGTATGGCTCAGCTGTATGTCTGTGCAGGAGCTACACGTGATAAAGTAGACGAACTTCGTGCCGGTGATATCGGTTGTACCGTGAAGCTGAAAGATGTGAAGACCGGGAATACACTGAACGGCAAGGATTGTGAAAACCGTTTCAATTTCATCAAATATCCGAATCCGAAATATACTCGTGCCATCAAGCCTGTAAATGAAGCCGATACGGAAAAGATGATGGCGGTATTGAACCGTATGCGTGAAGAAGACCCGACATGGGTAGTGGAACAATCTAAGGAGTTGAAGCAGATTTTGGTGCACGGGCAAGGTGAATTCCATTTGCGTACTTTGAAGTGGCGTCTGGAAAACAATGAAAAACTGCAGGTACAGTTCTTCGAACCGAAGATTCCGTATCGTGAGACTATCACAAAGGCTGCTCGTGCCGATTATCGTCATAAGAAACAGTCGGGTGGTGCCGGTCAGTTCGGTGAAGTTCACTTGATAGTTGAACCTTATTACGAAGGTATGCCTATGCCGGATGTTTACCGTTTCAACGGTCAGGAATTCAAGATGAATGTGAAAGGAACAGAAACCATTGATTTGGAATGGGGTGGTAAGCTGGTGTTTGTGAACAGTGTAGTAGGTGGTGCCATCGATGCACGTTTCATGCCGGCTATCCTGAAAGGTATCATGAGCCGTATGGAACAAGGACCGTTGACTGGTTCTTATGCCCGCGATGTACGTGTTATCGTATACGATGGTAAGATGCACCCGGTAGATTCCAATGAAATTTCGTTCATGTTGGCCGGACGCCATGCGTTTAGTGAAGCCTTCAAGAATGCCGGTCCGAAGATTCTGGAACCGATTTATGATGTGGAAGTATTTGTTCCGAGCGAAAAGCTGGGTGATGTAATGAGCGATATGCAGGGACGCCGTGGCATGATTATGGGTATGAGCAGCGAAAAGGGATATGAAAAACTGGCTGCCAAAGTACCTTTGAAAGAAATGTCTAATTATTCTACTTCACTGAGTTCGTTGACCGGTGGACGTGCATCCTTCATTATGAAGTTTGCTAGTTACGAACTGGTTCCGACAGATGTGCAGAACAAGCTTATGAAAGAATTTGAGGAACAGGATAAGGATGATATGTAAAATTAACTTGTTATTTCTATAGGTAAAAAGAGGGTGTGTCAAAACTAAAATGACTGCTCTTTAAAGTTACAGATTATAACTATAATATTTAAAAGGGGCCGTATCAAACTCTGTATTGAGTAATGATGCGGCCCTTTTTTAGTCTTTAAGGGTACTCAAATTTCAAATTATAAGTTCATTTTTTCAAAAAATGAATTTTGACACACCCTCTTTTTTATTTAATGAACCTTAAACAAAACAGGGGAGAGACTTGTTATAAGTTTAAAATTTGATTATTTTTGCATAGTAGACAATACGGATTCTGAGGTTAATATCGTTTTTAGGATGTTAATTTTAAGATTCTGTTAATATAAAGAAATGCGACTCTAAATTATGTTAAGTGCAGTATAGGGTATGCTTTAGGCAGTTAATTTTGTCTTCATGAAAAAGTCAACTATTTGGATTTTAGGTGTTATTATGGGCCTCTCTTTCCTGAGTCTGCTTTACTTGCAGGTCAGTTATATTGAAGAGATGGTCAAGATGCGCAGAGGACAGTTCGAAGAAAGTGTGAACCGTAGTCTGGTACAGGCTGTGCACAACCTGGAGCTGGTAGAAACCAAAAAATACCTGGAAAAAGATGTTGCTGCTCAGGAAAGGGCTGCACGTCTGTCGGAGCAGTTACAGCAGCAACAGCGTCAGGAAGCTTCCGGTAATGTGGTGGAACATCATCAGTATACGGTGACGTCTCCGGATGGGACCATGTACTCTACGTTTGAATTGAAGACTATTACCAACCGTCCGGCCAATGTACCGAAGGTGATAATCTCTACCGGAAAGAACATCCCGCAGACTTCACGCCGTTTGCAGGAAATTCTGAAAGAACGCTATGTTTATCAACGGGCGTTATTGGACGAAGTGGTCTATAACATTCTTTACACGGCGAGTGACAAGCCTTTGAAAGAACGTATTAATTTCAAACAGCTGGATCACTTCCTGAAGTCGGAGCTGTTGAATAACGGCATTGATATTCCGTATCATTTCTCGGTGACCGACCGTGACGGTAAGGAAGTATATCGTTGCTCGGATTATGTGTTCGATGGCGAAAAGATTTATTCCCGGTTGTTGTTCGAGAATGATCCACCGGCTAAGATGGGATTCGTGAATATCTTCTTTCCGACATTGGATTCGTATATCTTCAGTTCTGTGCGGTTTATGATACCTTCCATTGTCTTTACGCTGGTATTGCTGGTGACATTTATTTTCACCATCTATATCATCTTCAGGCAAAAGAAGCTGACTGAAATCAAGAACGATTTCATTAATAATATGACACACGAGTTCAAGACACCGATTTCCACCATATCGTTGGCTGCGCAAATGCTGAACGACCCGGCTGTAGCCAAATCGCCAATGATGTTCAAACATATTTCCGGGGTCATCAACGACGAGACAAAACGTTTGCGTTTCCAGGTGGAGAAAGTGTTGCAGATGTCTATGTTTGAACGGCAGAAAGCGACGCTGAAGAAAAAGGAGATAGATGCTCATGAACTGATAAATGGAGTCATCAATACTTTCCGGTTGAAAGTGGAGAAGTATAATGGAAGTCTGGAAGCTGAACTGAATGCGGAAGATCCGATAATCTTTGTGGATGAGATGCATTTTACCAATGTCATCTTCAATCTGCTGGATAATGCGGTGAAATACCGGAAGCCGGATGGAGAGCTTCGGTTGAAGATAAGGACGTGGAACGAGGCGAACAAGCTGCATATCTCTATCGAAGATAACGGTATCGGTATTAAGAAAGAGAATTTGAAGAAGATATTTGATAAGTTCTACCGGGTTCATACCGGAAACCTGCACGATGTGAAGGGATTCGGATTGGGTCTGGCCTATGTAAAGAAAATCATTGCAGATCATAAAGGTACTATTCGTGCCGAAAGTGAACTCAATGTAGGAACAAAATTTATTATTGTATTACCTTTATTTAAAGACGAAGAATAATATGGATGAAAAATTACGAATCTTGCTGTGCGAAGATGATGAGAATCTTGGCATGCTGTTGAGAGAATATTTGCAGGCAAAGGGATATTCTGCAGAGTTGTATCCGGACGGTGAAGCCGGTTATAAGGCTTTTCTGAAAAATAAATATGATTTGATTGTAACAGATGTAATGATGCCTAAAAAGGACGGGTTCTCATTGGTTTCCGAAATCCGTCAGGCAAATGCTGAAATTCCGGTCATTTTCCTTACAGCAAAAACAATGAAGGAAGATATATTGGAAGGCTTCAAGTTAGGTGGTGACGATTACATTACAAAACCTTTCAGTATGGAAGAGCTGACACTGCGTATCGAGGCGATTTTGCGTCGGGTGCGTGGTAAACGTAACAAGGAAAGCACAGTCTATAAAATTGGCCGTTTTACCTTCGATACCCAGAAGCAGATTCTGTCTATTGGTGATAAACAGACCAAGCTGACAACCAAGGAGTCTGAGTTACTGGCCTTATTGTGTGCTCATGCCAATGAAATTCTTCAGCGTGATTTTGCCCTGAAAACTATTTGGATAGATGATAATTATTTCAACGCACGGAGCATGGACGTGTATATCACGAAACTGCGTAAGCATTTGAAAGCGGATGATTCTATCGAAATCATCAATATCCATGGCAAAGGTTATAAACTGATTACATCAGACAATGAATGAGAATATAGATGATATACTAAAAAAGCCTGGAAGCTGTTTGGCTATCCAGGCTTTTTTATTCCTTTGACGAATGGAAAATCAGTCGGTGATCCGTTTGTTCATGACAATATGAACGATGAGTCCGACAACTACCAATACCAAAGAAAGTCCGAGTGTGGCGTTGTCGTTTACATTGGCTGTGCTGAAGCATGCAATCAAGACTACTGCACCGATGATTACCAATATCACTCCTAAATACTTTAAAAAGTTTTTCATGTGTGTCTTCGTTTTATGGTTTATTATTTCTTGGTTACAAATTAAAGCATAATTCTTCTATCTTGGAAATTATTTGATGAAAAAAAATAGAAATTCAATCAAATAACAGGCACTTGTACAGGAGTTTTTCCCTTAGTCTTTAGTATTTGTGAATATTTTGCGTAAAACTTCCTGACTGACACGCAATTCTTCCAATGTCAGCCCATGTAAGGCTTCCTTAAGAGTCTTGTTGGCAATAAATCGGGCTTTTTCTTCCAGTTCTTTTCCGGTACGGGTCAGGTGGATTTGATTGGTACGACGGTCTTTTTTATCCGAAATCCTCACGACCAGATGTTGCCGTTCCATGTTGTCTATCAGGCGGGTCATACTTGGTTTGTCTTTAAAGGTAGCATTACATAGTTCTTGTTGGGTAACCCCGTCCTTTTCCCACAGAAACAGCAGGACAGTCCATTGTTCAGGAGTGATATCCATACCGTTTTGCCGGAAATTCCGGCTCAGTTTCCGGTTGATGGCTGCCGATACTTTTCCGTTCAGAATGGCAAAGATGAGTTGTATGTCGAAATTAAATTGTTCTATCATGTAATTATTGTTTAAACAACTAGGCAAAGATACAACATCTTTGGGCAATATGTAAGAAGAAATCGTTATTTTTACTTGCAGTCTGCTGAAAAAAGGTTTAGAGCACGGTTCTAGAAAACATGCTTGTTGATTCGTTTGATACATGAAATTGCGTGTAAGAACGAATCTGATGGGATAGTTTGTTTATCTGGTTTTCTTAATATTTCATAATTGGATGGAGTTTTTGAATTTTTCATTAAAAAAGAATGTATAAGTGTTTGTGGGTTAGAGAAAAAAATGTACCTTTGCGCCGCAATTGAAATTTATTTATTAATTATTTAATTAACAAAGTATGAATCAATACGAAACCGTTTTCATTTTGACTCCCGTTTTGTCTGACGTACAGATGAAGGAAGCGGTAGAGAAGTTCAAAGCTATCCTGACTCAGGAAGGTGCAGAGATCATCAACGAAGAAAACTGGGGATTGAAGAAACTGGCTTATCCTATCCAGAAAAAATCTACTGGTTTTTATCAGCTGATTGAGTTTAAAGCAGATCCGTCGGTAATCGCAAAACTGGAAATAAACTACCGTCGTGACGAACGTGTTATCCGTTTCTTGACTTTCAAGATGGATAAATACGCTGCAGAATACGCTGCTAAGAGAAGAAATGTTAAATCAACTAAAAAAGAGGAAAACTAATCATGGCACAGCAACAATCAGAAATCAGATATTTAACTCCGCCTTCAGTAGACGTTAAGAAGAAAAAATACTGCCGTTTCAAAAAGAGTGGTATTAAGTACATTGATTACAAAGATCCTGAATTCTTGAA
>URWP01000010.1 GCA_900551645.1 uncultured Bacteroides sp. | reverse complement strand
CAAGGATGTCCGGGGCTTTTTTTATACCCTGACGGAAAGGGGCCGAGGGCATTATAATTTAGGGGATGTAAGCAAGATAATAGAAAAGGAGGCAGTTCCTTATTCTCTTTGGAGAAATAGGGTACTGCCTCCTTTATATTGTAACGAAAAGATGAATTAATGTATCAGTGTATTGGTACCTTCTACCATGTTTCCGGCAGCGAATACACAGCGTACGTTCAGTTTCTTGTCGAGAATCAGAATATCGGCATCCTTGCCACGTTGGAGCGTACCTTTGCGGTCTCCTATACCGATGATGTTGGCTGGAGTTTCGGAAGCCATACGGATAGCGTCAGCCACCGGAATGTTAGCTTTGAATGCCATAACCTGTACGAGTTTGTCCATGGTGGCTATACTTCCTGCCAAAGAAGAATGGTCAGCCAGTTTGCAGACACCGTTTTCAATGATGTAGCGTGGATCGTCTACTTCACCGTCATAAGCAGCATATTTCAATGCATCGGTTACCAGACAAGTCTTTTCTACGCCTTTTACCTTATAGACAAGTTTCAGGATAGTAGACGGCAGATGGATGCCGTCGGCAATGACTTCTACGGTCATCGGGTCGGTCAGGTAAACACTTTCAACCGTACCTTCATACTTGTATTCACGACGTTTGTGGAAGCCCGGCATGGCGTTGTAGAAATGAGCGGCATGGGTAAATCCGGCCTGATAAGCCGCTTTAATTTCATCATATTCGGCTTCGGTATGGGTGATGGCGGTCAGGATACCTCGTGCGGTGGTTTCGTGTGCGAATTCGTGTGCTCCTGGCAGTTCCGGACTGATGTCCCAGCGCTTGATGCAGGATGTGCTGTCCAGAAGCGGCAGGTATTCGGCTGCATCCGGGTTTTTCAGGCAGTCTTCCCATTGCTTGCCGGCCATTTTCCGGTTCAGGTACGGACCTTCGATATGCAGCCCCTGAATCTGTCTGTTACCGGTAGCCATGAGTTGTTCGCAGGTTTCTACTGCCTGACGAAGGGTATCGAAACTACTGGATGAAAGGGTCGGAAAGATAGTGGTGGCACCGTGTTTCAGGTGTGCTTCGGCAGCTATTTGGAAAGCTTCGGGTGTGGCTTCGGAAAATTCGTGTCCGCCACCACCATGACTGTGCATGCTTACAAAGCCTGGTACGATATACATACCTTTGGCATCAATCACTTTGGCACCGATGACAGCTAAATCACTGTTGGTTACTTCCAGAATCTTTCCGTCGCTGATGAGTACGGAACCGTCTTTCAACCACCCTTGCGGGGTGAGGATTTCTCCGTTGATTATCTGTGTTAACATAGTTGTTCGTTTTTAAAAGAGTTGGTTTGTTCCTTCCACGATTTTACCCATTGCCCAGACAGCCCGTACATTAAGGTCTCTGTCCAGTGCCATGATATCGGCATCCTTACCGCGTTCGAGAGTACCTTTGCGGTCAAGTACCCCCATGATGCGGGCTGGGGTTTCTGATGCCATGCGGATGGCGTCTTCCAACGGAATTTCGGCTTTCTGTACCATGGTACGGATAAGGCGGTCCATAGTGGCGATACTACCTGCCAGAGCAGAACGGTCGGACAGTTTGCATACGCCGTCTTCGATGATAACACGCGGGTCGAACGCTTCTTTGCTGTCGCTGTCGGCACAGGCCAGTGCGTCGGTAATCAAAGCAGTCTTTTCTACACCTTTTATCTTATGTACCAGGCGCAGAATGGTAGGAGGTACGTGGATACCGTCGGCTACAACTTCCACGGTCATGTCGTCCATCAGGTAGATACTTTCTACCGTACCTTCATACTTGTACTCGCGGCGCTTGTGGAAACCTGGCATGGCGTTATAAAAGTGAGTGGCATGGGTATAGCCGGCATAATAACCGGTGTAGATGTCTTCGAATTCGGCTTGGGTATGTCCAGCAGCGGCCAGAACACCTTTCGAAGTGATATATTTGGCGAACTGCATAGCACCCGGCAGTTCTGGAGCAGCATCCCAGCGTTTGATGCAGTGGGTTTCTTCCAGCAACGGGATGTATTCTTCCGGGTCAGGATTCTTGATGTTCTCCGGCATCTGGCCACCTGCCATCTTCATGTTGAAATAGTGTCCTTCCAAATGAAGCCCGAGTACAGGGCTATCCGGTTCACTCATCAGTTTTTCGGTAGTAGCCGCTGCTGCGCGGATCATCGGAATAGTAGAAGAAGAAAGGGTAGGGAAGATACTGGTTGTACCGTGTTTCATGTGGGTATGGATGGCAGTGCGGAAAGCATCTTCGGTTCCTTCCATAAAGTCACGGCCACCACCTCCGTGTACATGGATTTCAATACCGCCCGGTACAATGTACATGCCTTTGGCATCAATCAATGTGGCTCCGACAACAGCCAGGTCACAATTTGTCACTTCCAGAATCTTGTTGTCGCGGATCAAGACAGATCCGTCTTTCAGCCAGCCCTGAGGTGTCAGGATACGGGCATTTATTATTTGGGTTAACATAATGGTGAGATAATAATTATTTTTATTTTAAAACTGCGTAAATATACTTAATTAAAATAAGAATCCGGTCTGTTGTCCGGCTTTTTTTAAGAATAGCACGTATATTTCTATGAAAAGTGTTTCGCGGACACTATATTCCTATTTATAAAAAAGGATTGTAGCATCGTAAATTGGTAAGGAACATTTTTTAGGAAATAAAAAAGGAATTTCTAGATAAAATCAATAATTATTTGTATCTTTGTCGCCCGATTTATATAGTATTGCGAATTGGGAAAACTTGCTAAATATAAGGTTGAACTGAGAAATATGCGCGAAGACGCATGCAGTTATGTATATGAACTGACGAATCAGTTTTTTACGGATATCGATGCCAGTGAAATCCACAAAGGTCACTTGGACGTGCAGCTGAAGGTAAAGAAAAGCATAGGTGCGTATGTATTGGATTTCCATATCACAGGTAGTGTAACGGTTCCGTGTGACCGATGCTTAAGTGATTTGGACCTTCCGGTAGATACCGAGAATGTACTGAAAGTGAAACTGGGTGCCGAGTTTTCCGATGAGGACGACATGGTGATTGTTCCGGAAGAGGACGGTTATATCAATGTAGCTTGGTTCTTGTATGAATTCATTGAACTGAGTCTGCCTATGAAGCATGTACATGCGCCTGGCAAGTGTAACAAAGGTATGATGGGGGTACTGAAAAAGCATATGGCCCATGCTGCCGATGATGAAGAGGTACCTGTCTTTGACGATGAAGAAAATGACTTGCCGGATGGCGGGGAGGAAACTCCGACAGATCCGAGATGGAATGAATTGAAAAAAATATTAGATAATAATTAAATAAAAGTTTAGAAAAATGGCACATCCAAAAAGAAGACAATCAAAAACGAGAACTGCGAAGAGAAGAACTCACGATAAGGCAGTTGCTCCTACTTTGGCTATCTGCCCGAACTGCGGCGCATGGCATGTTTATCACACTGTTTGTGGAGCTTGCGGTTATTATAGAGGGAAAGTAGCAATCGAAAAAGAAGCTGCTGTTTAATCAGCACGCTTCATTAACCTGTTTGCGTAATCACGGATAAAGCCGGAGGGCCTTCGGCTCCCCGGCTTTATCTGTTGAATGACGTGAATCAAAACTTGGAATGATGGAAAAAATTAATGCTGTAATTACAGGTGTCGGCGGTTATGTACCTGATTATGTATTGACCAATGATGAGTTGTCAAGAATGGTGGATACCAACGACGAGTGGATTATGACCCGTATTGGAGTAAAGGAAAGACGTATCTTGAACGAAGAAGGTCTGGGTACTTCTTACATGGCGCGTAAGGCTGCCAAGCAGTTGATGCAGAAAACCGGATCAGACCCAGCTTCTGTCGACTGTGTAATCGTAGCTACGACGACTCCTGACTATCATTTCCCCTCTACAGCTTCTATCCTGTGCGACAAACTGGGCTTGAAGAATGCATATGCCTTCGATTTGCAGGCTGCTTGTAGTGGTTTCCTCTTTGCCATGGAAACAGCTGCCGGTATGATTCAGTCCGGACGTCATAAGAAAATTATCATTGTCGGTGCCGATAAGATGTCGTCAATGGTAAATTACAGTGACCGTGCTACTTGTCCGATTTTCGGTGACGGTGCCGCTGCTTGTATGGTAGAAGCTACTACGGAAGACTATGGTATCATGGACTCTATCCTGCGGACTGATGGTAAGGGACTTCCGTTCCTGCATATGAAGGCCGGAGGTTCGGTATGTCCTCCTTCTTATTTTACGGTTGCTAATAAGATGCATTACCTGTATCAGGAAGGTCGTACCGTATTCAAGTATGCTGTATCAAACATGTCGGACGCAACAGTCCAGATAGCTGAAAGAAACGGCTTGAGTAAGGATAATATTGACTGGATTGTTCCACATCAGGCTAATCTGCGTATCATTGATGCGGTGGCTTCTCGTCTGGAAGTTCCTTTGGAAAAGGTAATGATAAATATCCAGCGTTACGGAAACACCAGTGCCGGTACATTGCCGCTTTGCCTGTGGGATTACGAAAAGCAGTTGAAGAAAGGTGATAACATTATCTTCACTGCGTTCGGCGCCGGATTTACCTGGGGTGCAGCGTATGTGAAATGGGGATATGACGGTAGCAAATAATACGAAAGATAGTTAAATAACCGAATACAAAAGAACGCATCTCAATCTGATGCGTTTTTTTGTCTGTAAACGAACGGATTGATTATGCATAAAGCTGGATTTGTGAATATTGTGGGTAATCCGAATGTCGGAAAGTCTACATTGATGAACTTGTTGGTGGGGGAACGCATCTCCATCGCTACGTTCAAGGCGCAGACAACGCGTCACCGTATCATGGGTATCCTGAATACGGAGGACATGCAGATTGTCTTCTCTGATACTCCTGGGGTATTGAAACCCAATTATAAACTGCAGGAGTCTATGCTGAACTTTTCGGAATCAGCCCTGGTGGACGCAGATGTCTTGCTCTATGTGACCGACACGGTAGAGAAGCCCGACAAGAACGGAGAGTTCATGGAAAAAGTACGGAATCTGACTGTTCCGGTCCTGTTGCTTATCAATAAGATTGATCTGACCAATCAGGAAGCGTTGGAGAAACTGGTGGAAGAATGGCATGAGATGTTGCCGCAAGCAGAAATTATTCCGATTTCGGCTGTCGCTAAGTTTAATGTGGACGTGGTGATGAAGCGTATCAAGGAATTGCTGCCTGACTCTCCTCCTTATTTTGGAAAGGATCAATGGACTGATAAGCCTGCACGTTTCTTTGTGACGGAAATCATCCGTGAGAAGATTTTACTTTACTATGATAAGGAAATTCCTTATTCGGTAGAAGTCGTAGTGGAACAGTTTAAGGAAGAGGCCAAGAGTATCCACATCAATGCGGTTATCTATGTAGAACGTGATTCTCAGAAGGGAATTATCATCGGGCGCCAGGGAAAGGCATTGAAGAAGGTGGCTACGGAAGCCCGTAAGACCTTGGAGCATTTCTTTCAGAAATCCATCTATCTGGAGACTTTCGTGAAGGTAGATAAGGATTGGAGAAGTTCGGATAAGGAACTGAAGAATTTTGGATATCAATTAGATTAATAAACGGCTGCGAAGCTGTAAACGAAACAGAATATGGGAAATTTAGTAGCAATTGTGGGACGCCCCAATGTGGGGAAGTCGACACTGTTTAACCGCTTGACCCAAACGCGTCAGGCTATTGTAAATGAACAGGCCGGAACAACCCGCGATCGCCAGTACGGCAAATCGGAATGGCTCGGAAAGGAATTCTCTGTGGTGGATACCGGAGGATGGGTAGTGAACTCGGATGATGTATTTGAAGAAGAAATCCGTAAACAAGTGGTATTGGCCATTGACGAGGCTGATGTAGTCTTGTTTGTTGTGGACGTGATGAACGGTGTAACCGATTTGGACATGGAGGTGGCTGCTATTCTTCGCCGCTCTAAGACGCCGGTCATTCTGGTAGCTAACAAGACTGATAATATCAATCTGCAGTATGGAGCTGCGGAGTTTTATTCGCTGGGACTCGGAGACCCATACTGTATCTCTGCCATGACTGGAAGCGGTACGGGGGATTTACTGGACCTGGTGGTAAGTAAGTTCCAGAAAGAAACCGACGAGATACTGGATGAGGATATACCGAGATTTGCGGTAGTAGGACGTCCGAATGCCGGTAAATCATCTATCGTAAATGCTTTTATCGGTGAGGAACGGAATATCGTAACTGACATTGCCGGTACAACCCGTGACTCTATCTATACCCGATATGACAAGTTTGGATTTGATTTTTATCTGGTAGATACTGCCGGTATCCGGAAAAAGAATAAGGTAAGTGAGGATTTGGAATATTATTCGGTAGTCCGTTCTATCCGCTCCATCGAAAATTCTGATGTGTGTATTCTGATGCTGGATGCTACGCGTGGTATCGAAGGGCAGGACTTGAATATTTTTTCACTGATTCAGCGTAACCAGAAAGGTCTGGTAGTCGTGGTGAATAAATGGGACTTGGTAGAAGATAAGAGTGTAAAGGTGATGAAGACTTTCGAAGATGCTATCCGTAACCGTTTTGCTCCGTTTACCGATTTCCCCATCATTTTTGCTTCTGCATTGACCAAGCAACGTATTTTCAAGGTGTTGGAAGCGGCCAAAGAAGTATATCAGGCACGTGTCTCACGTATTCCGACTGCCCGGTTGAATGAGGAATTACTGCCCTTGATAGAGGCTTATCCGCCCCCTTCAAACAAAGGTAAGTATATCAAGATAAAGTATATTACTCAGCTACCGAATACGCAGATTCCGTCGTTCGTATTCTTTGCCAACCTTCCGCAATATGTAAAGGAACCGTACAAACGTTTTCTGGAAAACAAAATCCGTGAACGCTGGAAACTGTCGGGTACTCCGATAAACATCTTTATCCGTCAGAAATAGGCTGTGTAGCTTATACATAATAGAAAGGCATGAATCTGTTCCCCGTATAAGGGGCAGATTCATGCCTTTTCTGATTTTATCGGCAGCATCGGATTTGAGAAATGATTACCGCTGTTTCAGGCCTTCGTCTTTTACTTTACGCAACAGGTCGGATGCGAAGATAAAGTTGTTCAGACGCTCATTGGTAGCGGTAAAGACGTCGTTTTTAGTTCCTTCCCATTCCTTGTGTCCTTGATAGATGTAGAGGATACTGTCACCGATTCCCATGACGGAGTTCATGTCGTGGGTGTTGATGATAGTGGTCATGTTATACTCGGTGGTTATGTCATGAATCAGGGCATCAATCACCAGCGAAGTTTTCGGGTCAAGTCCTGAGTTCGGCTCATCACAAAAAAGATATTTAGGTTGTAAGGCAATGGCGCGGGCTATGGCCACGCGTTTCTGCATACCACCACTGATTTCGCCAGGATATTTGTTTTGGGCATCGGTCAGGTTGACGCGGTCCAGACAGAACTGTGCCCGTTTGACACGGTCACGGTAAGTATCGTTGGAGAACATGTCGAGTGGGAACATAACGTTTTCGAGTACAGAAAGTGAGTCGAACAAAGCTGCACTCTGGAAAATCATTCCCATTTCACGGCGGAGAGCCTTCTTCTCTTTCTTGTTCATGCCATTGAAGTCCCGGCCATCATACAAGATGTGGCCCTTTTCGGGAGTAAGCAACCCGACAATGCATTTCATCAGTACAGTCTTTCCGGAACCACTTTGACCGATAATCAGGTTTGTCTTTCCGTTTTCGAACGAGAAATTGATGTCATTCAATACGGTACGCCCTTCAAAGGATTTATAGATAGATTCTAGTTGTATCATCCCATTAATAATTGAGTAAGAATTAAATCAGAAAACAGAATCAGTACACTGCTGCTTACCACTGAATCGGTACTGGCTTTACCAACTGAGATGGACCCGCCTTCTACTGTATAGCCGAAATAGGCAGATACGCTGGCGATGATGAATGCAAAGAACAGTGACTTGATGAAACTGCACCAGATGTACCATTCGATAAAGCAGTATTGCAGACCGTATTCCAGATCGGTTGCGTTCATGATGCCGCCGAACCAGGCCGTGCAGAAAGCTCCGAAAATCCCGGCGCAGATACTGAAGATGACCAGAAACGGAATCATGGTCATGAGTCCCAGAATTTTGGGCAGAATCAGGTACGAGGCAGAATTGATACCCATGATTTCGAGGGCGTCAATCTGTTGAGTAACACGCATAGTCCCAATTTCTGAAGCAATGTTGGAGCCGACTTTACCGGCCAGGATGAGACACATGATGGAAGAAGAAAATTCCAACAGGAGGATTTCGCGTGTGGTATATCCTACAACGAAGCGTGGCATCCACGGACTTTCGATGTTCAGCTTAATCTGGATACAGATAACCGCACCGATGAAGAAAGAAATCAGCAATACGATGCCAATGGAATTGATACCCAACTGGTACATTTCGTTGACGTATTGCTTGAAATACATGCGGAACCGTTCAGGACGTCCGAATACACGTCCCATAAGCATCAGGTATTTCCCGAAGGTTGTGATAGGTCTTATCATACAGTTTTTCTTATGTTTGCGACAAAAGTACGCTTTTTTGGCTATATTATCCTAAAAGATAGGACGAAATTAGAGTCGCCTACCACATAACCCAAGATTTTTACTACTTTTGCGCCAAAGATTCAGAATATGGCAGAACAGGAAAACCTTCAAGAGACAAATGGACAGGCAGCGGAGACTTTCGAATTGCCTGCCGACGGACGTATGGTACTCCGTACGGAAAACCTGGTAAAAAAATATGGGAAGCGTACGGTGGTGAGTCATGTCTCCATTAACGTGAAACAAGGGGAGATTGTCGGGCTGCTAGGACCGAACGGAGCCGGTAAGACTACGTCATTTTATATGACCACGGGATTGATTGTCCCTAATGAGGGGCATATTTATTTGAATAATCAGGATATCACTTCCTATCCGGTGTATAAACGCGCCCAAAATGGTATCGGATATCTGGCACAGGAGGCTTCGGTCTTTCGGAAAATGAGTGTAGAGGACAATATCGCTTCGGTATTGGAACTGACAAAGACTTCGAAAGAGTATCAGAAAGAGAAACTGGAGAGTCTGATAGCGGAATTCCGTCTGCAAAAGGTACGTAAGAATTTGGGAGACCAGCTTTCGGGAGGAGAACGCCGACGGACGGAAATAGCCCGTTGTCTGGCCATTGACCCGAAATTCATCATGTTGGACGAGCCGTTTGCGGGAGTAGACCCGATTGCGGTAGAAGATATTCAGCATATTGTGTGGAAACTGAAAGACAAGAATATTGGTATTTTGATTACAGACCATAATGTACAGGAGACATTGAGCATTACTGACCGTGCCTATCTGTTGTTTGAAGGGAAAATCTTGTTTCAGGGTACTCCGGAAGAACTGGCGGCCAATCAGATTGTCCGTGAAAAATACTTGAGTAACAGTTTCGTACTTCGTCGGAAGGACTTTCAGTTGCGTGAAATTCGTGAATGACTTGGGTTGTCCCGTTTTTTTTAGGGTGACAGTTTGGTAGTTGAAATATTAAACACTATTTTTGCAACCTGTTTGGATAAAAGAAAAAGAAGTAACAATTAAAATAAAGATCGGAAATGAATATTTCATTGCAAAATGTTGACAAGGTAAGTGCTGTACTTACTGCTCAGATTGAAAAAGCTGACTATCAGGAAAAAGTAGAAAAGGCTCTGAAGACTTTGCGTCAGAGAGTAAATATGCCGGGATTCCGTAAAGGTATGGTCCCGATGGGACTTATCAAGAAGCAGTATGGAACTTCTGTACTGTTGGAAGAGGTAGATAAACTGTTGCAGGAAAAAGTCGGCGAATACATCCGTGAAAACAAAGTGGATATGTTGGGTACTCCGCTGCCGAAAGAAAATAACATTAACTTCGAAACAGACGAAAACTTCGAATTCTCTTTCGATATCGCTTTGGCTCCGGAATTTAATGTGGAACTGTCGGCTGCTGATACTATCGACTATTACGACATCAACGTAACAGACGAAATGGTAGATCAGCAAGTGAAGATGTACACTCAGCGTACTGCTAAATATGATAAAGTAGAGGACTATCAGGACAACGATATGCTGAAAGGTCTGTTGGCTGAACTGGATGAAAACGGTAACACCAAAGAAGGTGGCCTGCAGGTAGAAGGTGCTGTCATGATGCCTTCTTACATGAAGAACGATGACCAGAAAGCTATTTTCAATGGAGCAAAGGTAAATACTGTATTGGTATTTAATCCGTCTGTCGCTTTTGATAACAGCGAAGTTGAACTGGCTTCGTTGCTGAAGGTGAAGAAAGAAGAAGTTGCTGCTCATACAGGTAACTTCAGCTTCCAGATTGAAGAAATCACTCGTATGATTCCGGGTGAACTCACTCAGGAACTGTTCGATCAGGTATTGGGCGAAGGAAAAGCTTCAAATGAAGAGGAATTCCGTGCTCAGATTAAGGATAGCATCGCTAAACAGTTCGAAGGTGACAGCGATTATAAGTTCATGGTTGATGTACGTACTTACTTGGCTAACAAGGTAGGTAAGTTGGAATTCGCTGATGAACTGATGAAACGTATCATGTTGGAAAATAACAAAGAGAAAGGCGAAGAATTCGTGAACGAGAATTACGACAAGAGCCTGGAAGAATTGACATGGCACCTGATTAAGGAAAAATTGGTGGAAGCCAACAATATCAAGGTTGAACAGGGCGATATTACTGATATGGCGAAAGAAGCAACCCGTGCACAATTCGCTCAGTATGGTATGATTAATGTTCCTGATGAATTGTTGGAAAACTATTCTAAGGAAATGCTGAAGAAACGTGAAAGCGTAGAAGCATTGGTTAACCGTGTTATTGAATCTAAATTGGGAGATGCTCTGAAGACTCAGGTGACACTGAACCACAAGGCGGTATCTGCAGAGGAATTCAATCAGATGTTTCAATAATCTTTGAAAGCAGAATAGATAATTGCTAAAAAATACTAAAAGGAGAGAGGCTTTTGACCTGACTTTTTCCGTAGGAGACACACGTTTTGTACTTTTGTTTCTTTCGGATGAAAGAGGTTGGAAGCCTCTCTTTTTAATATAAAAATAAGAATGGAAATGAAAGATGATTTTAGAAAGTATGCTACCAAGCATTTGGGTATGAGTAGCATGGTACTTGATGACGTTATCAACTCGCAGGCCAGTTATCTGAATCCTTATATCTTGGAGGAACGCCAGTTGAACGTTACTCAGCTGGATGTTTTCTCTCGTTTGATGATGGATCGCATCATCTTCCTGGGAACTCCCATCGACGATTATACAGCTAACACTTTGCAGGCACAGTTACTTTACCTGGACTCTGTAGATTCAGGCAAGGATATCTCTATTTATATCAACTCTCCGGGCGGCTCTGTATATGCAGGTCTGGGTATTTATGATACCATGCAATTCATCAGCAGCGATGTTGCGACTATCTGTACTGGAATGGCTGCTTCGATGGCAGCTGTATTGTTGGTGGCCGGAAAAGAAGGAAAACGTTCTGCCTTGACGCACTCACGGGTGATGATTCATCAACCGATGGGCGGAGCACAGGGGCAAGCTTCGGATATTGAAATTACAGCTCGTGAAATTCAAAAATTGAAGAAGGAATTATATACCATTATAGCCGACCATTCACATACTGATTTCGATAAAGTTTGGGCTGATTCTGACCGTGACTATTGGATGACTGCCCAGGAAGCCAAGGAATATGGTATGATTGATGAAGTCCTTTCGCGTAAGCCTTCGCTCTAACAGGAGAAGACTGTGTATTTGTCGTTCATTTAAAACAGATTATTTTGGAAGATAAAAAATCAACAAAAGGCAATAAACGGCGCTGTAGTTTCTGTGGCCGTTCGGAGGATGAGGTCGGTTTTCTGATTACCGGCGTCAACGGATGTATTTGTGACAGTTGTTCTGAACAGGCACATGAAATCGTTAAAGAGGCCATGCGGCAGAAGAACAGTCCGACTAGCTTGAACTTGAGTGAACTGCCGAAACCGAAAGAAATAAAGGATTTTCTGGATCAGTATGTCATCGGTCAGGACGATGCCAAACGTTATTTGTCGGTAGCGGTATATAATCATTATAAGCGATTGATGCAACCGGTAACCAAGGATGATGTGGAAATTGAAAAATCCAACATCATCATGGTAGGAAGTACCGGTACCGGAAAGACTTTGTTGGCACGTACTATTGCTAAGTTGCTGAATGTACCTTTTACTATTGTGGATGCTACTGTATTGACAGAAGCCGGTTATGTAGGTGAGGATATTGAAAGTATTCTGACCCGTTTGCTTCAGGTGGCTGACTACAATGTGGAAGAAGCTGAACGGGGTATCGTATTTATTGATGAAATTGATAAGATTGCCCGTAAGGGAGACAACCCATCCATTACGCGTGATGTAAGTGGAGAAGGAGTACAGCAGGGTTTGCTGAAGCTACTGGAAGGTTCCATCGTGAATGTTCCTCCCCAGGGTGGACGTAAGCATCCCGAACAGAAGCTGATACCGGTCAATACTAAGAATATCCTGTTTATTTGCGGTGGAGCCTTCGATGGAATCGAACGGAAAATAGCACAGCGTCTGAATACGCATGTAGTAGGGTATGGCGCAGCCAAATCTACTGTTAATATTGACCGCAAGAATATGATGCAGTATATCGCTCCCCAAGACTTGAAGTCATTTGGACTGATTCCGGAAATCATCGGTCGTTTGCCGATTCTGACTTATCTGAAGCCGCTGGACCGTACAGCTTTACGGAATATCTTGACTGAGCCTAAGAATTCCATCATTAAACAGTATATCAAACTTTTTGAGATGGATGGAGTGAAACTGGATTTTGAACCCGATGTCTTCGAATTTATAGTTGATAAGGCTATCGAATATAAATTGGGAGCACGTGGCTTGCGTTCGATTGTGGAAACTATCATGATGGATACCATGTTTGATATTCCTTCGCGGAAAGTCGAACATTTTACTGTAACCTTGGATTATGCTAAGGAGCAGATGGATAAGGCCAATCTTTCTAGGTTACAGATGGCCTGAATGAAAAAGTAGAGAGAAAATACAAATCTTCAGTAAAATAATAGACTGAAAATTTGTGTAATTTGGAAAGTTGTTTATAACTTTGTTATCATGAGATTCATTCTTACAAAGAGAAACTACTAATAAAATCTAGGACAATGACGGAAAATATCAATTTAGCGGAGCAACTGAAAAAATATTTTGGTTTTGATACCTTTAAAGGAAATCAGGAAGCCATCATTAAGAACCTGCTCGCCGGAAAGGATACGTTTGTATTGATGCCTACCGGGGGTGGAAAGTCATTATGCTACCAGCTGCCTTCCTTGCTGATGGAAGGAACAGCAATTGTTATTTCACCGCTCATAGCCTTGATGAAGAATCAGGTGGATGCCATGCGTAACTTCAGTGAAGAAGATGGTGTGGCCCATTTTATCAATTCGTCATTGACAAAGTCGGCCATCGAGCAGGTCAAGGCAGATATTCTTGCCGGTAAAACTAAATTGCTTTATGTAGCCCCTGAATCGTTGACGAAAGAAGATAATGTAGGCTTCTTGAAACATGTAAAAATTTCTTTCTATGCAGTGGATGAGGCGCATTGTATTTCTGAATGGGGACATGATTTCCGTCCGGAATACCGTCGTATCCGTCCTATCATCAATGAAATCGGGAAAGCACCTATTATTGCTTTGACGGCTACGGCCACTCCGAAAGTGAAGATGGATATCCAGAAAAGTCTGGGTATTACAGACGCTACAGAATTCAAGTCTTCGTTTAACCGCCCGAACTTGTATTACGAGGTACGCCCGAAAACCAACAATGTAGACAAGGATATCATCAAATTCATCAAGCAGAATCCGGAAAAATCAGGTATCATTTATTGCTTGAGCCGTAAGAAAGTGGAAGAACTGACTGAGATACTTTGTGCTAACGGTATTAAGGCACGTGCTTACCATGCGGGGATGGATTCGGCTACGCGAAATGCCAATCAGGATGCGTTTTTGAAGGAGGATATTGAGGTAATTGTTGCTACTATCGCTTTTGGAATGGGTATAGACAAACCAGATGTGCGTTTTGTCATTCATTATGATGTGCCTAAAAGTTTGGAAGGCTATTATCAGGAAACTGGACGTGCCGGACGTGATGGAGGTGAAGGACAATGTATCACTTTCTATTCCAACAAAGACTTGCAGAAGCTGGAAAAGTTTATGCAGGGAAAACCGGTCTCTGAACAGGAAATAGGAAAGCAGTTGCTGCTGGAAACGGCAGCATATGCAGAATCGTCTGTATGCCGTAGAAAGGTGCTTTTGCATTATTTTGGAGAAGAATATACTGAGGACAATTGTGGAAACTGTGATAACTGTTTAAACCCGAAAAAACAAGTGGAAGCTCAGGATTCATTGTGTGCAGTGATTGAAACAATCATTGCAGTAAAAGAAAATTTTAAGCAAGATTATATTGTAGATGTGCTGTTGGGTAAGGAAACTTCGGAAATATTAGCTCATAAGCACGAAGATTTGGAGGTGTTTGGTTCCGGAATGGGTGAAGAAGACCGTTTGTGGAATGCTGTCATCCGTCAGGGATTGATTGCCGGATATTTAGATAAGGATGTCGAAAATTACGGTTTGCTTAAAGTAACACCGGAGGGACATAAGTTCTTGAAGAAACCTAAATCATTCAAGATTGTAGAAGATACGGATTTCGATGAAGAGGAGGCTGAAGAGACTCCTATGCGGAGCGGTGCTTCGTGTGCTGTCGATCCGGTACTATACTCTATGCTGAAGGATTTGCGTAAGAAGATGTCAAAAAAGCTGGATGTTCCTCCTTATGTTATTTTCCAGGATCCTTCGTTGGAGGCAATGGCAACCATTTATCCGGTTACACTGGAGGAGCTCCAGAATATCCCGGGAGTGGGAGCTGGAAAGGCTAAACGGTATGGTCAGGAATTCTGTGAACTGATCAGAAAGCATTGCGAAGAAAATGAAATAGACCGTCCGGAAGATTTGCGTGTACGTACTGTCGCTAACAAATCAAAGCTGAAGGTATCTATTATTCAAAGTATTGACCGGAAAGTAGCACTGGATGACATTGCTGTAGCCAAAGGTATAGAATTCAGTGAATTGCTGGATGAAATTGAGGCTATTGTCTATTCAGGTACCAAGCTGAATATTGATTATTTCTTGAACGAAATCATGGATGAAGATCATATGCAGGATATTTATGATTACTTCAAGGAATCTACTACTGATAAGATTGATGATGCGATGGATGAGTTAGGTGACGATTATACGGAAGACGAAATTCGTCTGGTTCGCATTAAGTTCATATCAGAAATGGCCAACTGATAAATGTTGCAATATAAAGTGTGGCAATAGGGTAGGCAGAGGTTTCTGCCGTACCTTGTTGCCACATTTTTTTTCAGCTGTGTTCAGCGTATGGCAAATGAGGTGTAAATAAAAAAAGATGTTAAGCGTGCTTCTGAATTTGAATAAAAATTGTATATTTGCACGCAATAAATTCTAAAGCATAAAGCCCTATGTCATTTATTGCAGATAAAGTTGTAATGGACGGATTAACCTATGACGATGTATTGTTGATTCCGGCCTATTCTGATGTATTACCTAAATCGGTCGAGCTCACGACGAAATTCTCCAGAAACATTGAGTTGAAAATTCCTTTTGTAACTGCAGCTATGGATACGGTTACAGAAGCTCAAATGGCCATTGCGATTGCTCGCGAAGGAGGTATCGGTGTGATTCATAAAAACATGTCTATTGAAGAACAGGCACGTCAGGTTGCCATTGTAAAACGTGCCGAGAACGGTATGATTTATGATCCTGTGACTATCAAGCGTGGTTCTACGGTAGAGGATGCATTGAACATTATGGCAGAATATAAGATTGGTGGTATTCCTGTAGTAGATGATGAGAATTATTTGGTAGGTATCGTGACCAATCGTGACCTACGTTTTGAGAAGGACATGCATAAGCGTATAGATGAAGTAATGACAAAGGAAAATATCATTACTACGACTCCGGGTACAGATATGGAGACTGCTTCTCAAATTCTTCAGGAAAACAAGATTGAAAAACTGCCGGTGGTCGACAAGGCCGGTAAACTGGTCGGTTTGATTACATATAAAGATATTACGAAAGCCAAAGATAAGCCGATGGCCTGTAAAGATGCTAAGGGACGTCTGCGTGTAGCTGCAGGAGTAGGTGTGACTTCTGATACCTTGCAGCGCATGGAAGCGTTAATCAATGCTGGTGCCGATGCCATTGTGATTGATACAGCTCACGGACATTCTCAAGGTGTTATCGATAAGCTGAAAGAAGCTAAGAAAAGATTCCCGGATGTTGACATTGTTGTGGGTAATATTGCCACTGGTGAAGCAGCCAAGATGTTGGTTGAAGCTGGAGCTGATGCTGTAAAAGTCGGTATCGGTCCGGGTTCTATCTGTACAACTCGTGTCGTAGCCGGTGTAGGAGTTCCTCAGTTAAGTGCGGTATACGATGTAGCTAAAGCATTGGAAGGTACTGGTGTGCCTTTGATTGCCGATGGTGGCTTGCGTTATTCCGGCGATGTTGTCAAGGCTTTGGCTGCAGGAGCATATAGTGTAATGATTGGTTCATTGGTAGCGGGTACTGAAGAATCACCGGGTGATACTATTATCTTCAACGGCCGTAAGTTCAAGTCATACCGTGGAATGGGTTCTCTGGAGGCTATGGAACATGGCTCAAAGGACCGTTATTTCCAGGCGGATACTGTAGATGTAAAGAAATTGGTTCCAGAAGGTATCGCTGCCCGTGTTCCTTACAAAGGTACTTTGTATGAAGTGATTTATCAATTGGTCGGTGGTTTGCGTTCTGGTATGGGATATTGTGGCGCACACAATATTATACAGTTGCACAATGCGAAGTTCACCCGCATTACCAATGCCGGTGTATTGGAAAGTCATCCGCATGATGTGACTATTACCAGTGAGGCTCCTAACTACAGCCGTCCTCAGTGATTTTAGATTAATCAGAACTGAATTATAAAGAATCGGGCACGAGTTACACGATTGGAATACAATGATTATTCCAAAGGTGTGATTCGTGCCTGTTTTGTCATTAAAGGAATAATATGAACAGCAAACGATTGTGGGGGTTCCTGTTAGGAATTGTCCTTCTGCACATTTTACCGATGCATGCTGCCATGCCAGACAAGACGTTACTGCGTATTGGCGGGAAAGAAATCTCTTCATCAGAGTTCGAGTCTTATTACCGCATGTATGCAGATTCTGCCATGGAGACACCGCAACATTATCTGTCTCGTTTTGTCCTGTTCAAATTGAAGGTGGCTGATGCACGTCGGCTAGGATGGGATACGCTTCCTGATTTCCGTCAGGCATGTAGCGTACTTCAGGGGCAAGTACTGAAGCGTGCGTTGGTAGATGCTGATAAAAAGAAGGCTTTCCTGCGTGAATGTTATCGGCGAGAATCGGCACGTGTGCAGTTACGTCAATGGGTGCGTATGGAAAGTGTAAGTATTCTGTTACCTCAGTCTGCTTCCAGGAGTTGGTTACGCCAGGCACAGGATCGGATGGAGGAAGTCAGTCTGAAATTACGGCAAGGAATGAGTTTGGAAGAAGCGGTCGGACAATTTCCGCAGCAGAAAGATATCAGTCTCGTTTTGGACACAGATACGCTCTGGCGACCAGTTGCAGGACTTCTGCAGGAGTTTTCTGCTCCTTTACTGGAAATGAACACAGGTGATTATTCTGATCCTTTTGTATCTCCGTTGGGAGTTCATCTGGTACGCCTGTTGGAACGGAGGCAGGAAGTTGGTTTTGCACAGGCTTTGCCTTTGCTGGAAAATTATTTGGACAGATTAGGTGCAACTTCGCAGTGTTTGAATATGGATGCTTATACGGCTTGGAATGGGCAGAGCAAAGAGGCTATTCCTGAAGCGGTACGTTTGGAATTGCAACAGGTAGCTGATGGATTGTTGGCAGCTTGTTGGGATAAGCAGAATCATGTCGGCAGTCATACGGATGTTTCTGCAGCAGAACTGGAACAGTATTTTAATCAGAACCGCTCAAAGTACGCTTGGACATATCCTCATTATAAAGGTGCGGTTATTCATTGTCAGGATAAGAAAGCGGCCAAAAAGATCCGGAAGATACTGAAAAAGATACCAGAGGGCGAAT
This sequence comes from uncultured Bacteroides sp., assembly GCA_900551645.1. Classification (GTDB taxonomy): domain Bacteria; phylum Bacteroidota; class Bacteroidia; order Bacteroidales; family Bacteroidaceae; genus Phocaeicola. The sequence goes on along the minus strand of URWP01000010.1, from coordinate 10,233 downwards.
GGAATACTGCTATTCAGAGATGGTCGGAAGATCATCCCGATAGTCCGGCTCAGATACAGCAGGGACTGTTTCAGATAGGGAAGAATCCCTATGTGGATAAATTGGCCTTTAAATGTGGAACTTATCGACCCAAAGAAGATTTCCCTTATGTTTTTGTGTTGGGAAAGCGATTGAAGGGACCGGAAGTTTATACAGATGTACGTCATGCAGTATTGGAGGATTTTCGGATGGCTCAGGAAGAAGTACGTTTGGGCAATTTACGGAAGCGGTTTGCGGTGGAAATCAATCCGAAGATTTTAAAAACCGTTAATTCTAGCGGAAGTAATTAATTTATAGTGTATCTTCGTTCACTCAATTGTCATTCATGAAGCTGAAAGAAGCATTTGGAGGAATTTTCGTACTGTCGCTATTGTTGTCAGGTTGCAGTCAGTCTGTAGACCATCATGGAAAGACTCCGTTGGTGGAAGTCGGTGGTGTGTTTTTGTATCGTGAAGATTTGTTGCCTGTTATTCCTCCAGCACTGAAAGGACAAGACAGTGCCCGATTTGCTGAGGCTTATATTCGTGAATGGATAGAAGATGCTTTACTTTTTCAGAAAGCAGAAGGAAATATTCCTGATAATGCAGCCATTAACGAACGGGTTGCAGCTTATCGGCGTGCATTGATTATGCATACTTATGAAGAAGAACTGGTACGTCAGGAGGTCGGTGAATACGTTACAGATTCGGAGATTGAACAGTATTATCTGCAGAACAAGGAACGTTTTCGGGCTGATCAGCCTTACATACAGGGGTTGTTTCTGAAAGTCCCTCTTCATGCGCCGCAATGGAATCAGGTACGTGCCTGGTGTAAGAAAATTACGGCAGACAATATCGATAAGTTGGAAAAATATAGCATTGGCAATGCGGTGAGTTATGACAGTTTCCTGGACAGATGGAAACCGGTATCAGAGTATGCGGGGAAGCTGCCGATGCGGACACTTACATCCGATCCCGATTACCTGAACCGCAATCGGAACGTGGAAGTCCGTGATACAGCTTTCTGTTATTTCTTGCATGTGGAGAATTATTTGCCTTCTGGAGGTACGTTGCCGTTGGAATATGCCAGGAATGAGATTAAGGAACTATTAATTAACCTGAAACGGGTAGATTATATAAATCAGATGAAGAAAAATTTATATACTACTGCTTCAGAAAACAAGGAAATAATCTATTATTGACTATTCGGATGAATAAGATGAACTTTACAAAAATTTGTGCGTGTCTGCTTTTCCTGTTGCTGGGAATGAGTGTGAATGCTCAGGAAAATGTGATAGACGAAGTGGTGTGGGTTGTCGGTGATGAGGCCATACTGAAATCGGACGTAGAAACTGAACGCTTGAATGCCCAGTATGAAGGACGCCGTTTTGACGGAGACCCATATTGTGTGATTCCGGAAGAACTGGCTGTACAGAAACTGTTCCTCCATCAGGCGGAAATAGATAGTGTGACAGTATCCGATCAGGAAGTGTTACAACAGGTAGACCAGCGTCTGTCTTGGCTGGAAGAACAGATTGGTTCGAAAGAAAAGATGGAAGAGTATTATAACAAGACTACTACTCAGATTCGGGAGATGCTCCGTGAAAATATCCGTGATGGTCTGACTGTACAAGAGATGCAGAAAAAAATTGTCGGGGACATCAAGCTTACTCCGGCTGAGGTGCGGAATTATTTCAATAAGTTGCCTGCTGACAGTATCCCTTATGTACCCATGCAGGTAGAGGTACAGATTATTACCCGTGAGCCAAAAGTAAAGGAAGAGGAAATAGAACGTGTAAAAAAGGAACTGCGCGATTTTACAGACCGTATCAATAAGGGTGAGACTACTTTTTCTACATTGGCCCGTATGTATTCCGAGGACCCCGGTTCTGCCCGTAAAGGTGGTGAATATGGATTTACGGGTCGAGGTGAGTTGACTCCGGAATTTGCTAACGTAGTATTTAATCTGACTGACCCGAAAAAGATTTCGAAGGTCTTCGAAACTGAATACGGATATCATATCGCTCAGTTGATTGAAAAGCGCGGTGACCGTATCAGCTACCGTCATATCCTTATCAAGCCGAAAGTGGATGAAGAAGAAATCAATGAGGCTTTGGAGAAACTGGATACTTTGGCCAATGATATCCGGAAAGGAAAAGTAACTTTTGACGAGGCGGCTACTTGGGTGTCACAAGATAAAGATACGAAGAACAACCATGGATTGTTGGCTAACCCGCAGAGTGGAACTTCTCGTTTTGAAATGCAGCAACTGGCCGGATTTGTTTCTCAGGAGGTAGCTAAAGCTGTAGAAAATCTGCAAATCGGTGAAGTTTCCCAACCATTTACAATGGTGAACAGTAAGGGTAAAGAAGTTTGTGCCATTGTTAAGTTGAAAAACCGGATTGATGGACATAAGGCAACGATTACCGAAGATTATCAACGGCTGAAGTCTATTGTAACAGCTAAACGCAGTGAGGAAAAATTGCAGAAATGGATTGTTGAGAAACAGAAGAATACATATGTTCGTGTTAATCCAGAGTGGAGAAAGTGTGATTTCAAGTATCCGGGATGGATTAAATAATCGCTGATTTCTTGCTATAGAAAGGATATGTCTGATAAAAGAACTAAATACACATGGATAGGCGGGCATAGGATATTGGTGTTGGGTATCCTATGCCTGTTCGGCTTTTGTCTGCTGGCTCAGCGGCCGGTACAGAAAAAAGTGACAGCTACACCTGCTACCCAGAAGAAGGATACAGTGGTAAAAGCGGGAAAACCGGCTTCCAAGGAAGAACCAAAACAAAAAAGTAAAGTTTATCTGTTACATTCGGATATATTGAAGAAGACACTCGACCGTTCGGATGTACAGGTGGTGGTAGGAAATGTCATTTTCCGTCATGACAGCCTGTACATGTATTGCGACAGTGCTTATTATTTCGATCAGCGCAACTCGTTTGAGGCGTTTGGTAATGTTCGGATGGAGCAGGGAGATACCTTGTTTCTGTATGGCGATCATCTGTATTATGACGGTATGACTCAGATTGCTCAGATGCGTATGAATGTACGTCTGGAAAACCGCAATACGACATTGCTGACCGATAGCTTGAATTACGACCGGGTATATAGTTTGGGATACTTCTTCGATGGAGGTACCTTGATGGACGAACAGAATGTGTTGACCTCTGAATGGGGAGAATACAACACTCAAAACAAACAGTCGGTATTCAATTATAATGTGAAACTGGTGAACCCGCAGTTTACACTGACTTCTGATACCTTGCGTTACAATACGGCAAGTAAAGTTGCTAACATTGTAGGTCCTTCAGATATTTTGAGCGACAACAATCATATTTATTCCGAATCTGGTTATTACAATACTCAGACAGGGAAAGCAGATCTGTATCAGCGCTCAGTATTGACAAACGACGGAAAGCAGCTTACCGGTGATACATTGTTCTATGATCGTAATGAAGGAGTAGGTGAGGCGTTTCATGACATGGTGATGACCGATACCGTCAATAAGAATATGATGACGGGCGATTACGGATTTTACAATGAAAAAACCAAATATGCTTTTGCTACCCGCAAGGCAGTTGCAATCGATTATTCACAAGGAGACAGTCTGTTTCTTCATGCCGATACCTTAATGCTGAAAACCTTCCATCTTGATACGGATTCTATGTTTCGTGAGATGCGTGCTTTTCATAAAGTGCGTTTTTATCGTACAGATGTGCAGGGGGTCTGTGATTCGTTGGTTTTTTCTACCAAGGACAGTTGCCTGACCATGTATGATAATCCGATTCTTTGGAATGAGAACCAGCAACTGATAGGTGAAAAGGTGCTGATTTATATGAATGACAGTACCATAGACTGGGCACATATCATCAATCAGGCTTTATCCGTGGAACAGATTGATACGACAAAGTACAATCAGGTGACCGGTAAGGAAATGAAGGCTTTCTTCCGAGGAGGAGAAATGAAAAAGGTTGAGGTTATCGGTTCGGTTCGTCTGGTGTATTATCCGATGGATTCAGACAGCACTCTGATAGGTATGAATGTGTCCGAGACCAGTCAGCTGGATATTTATCTGGAGCAACAGAAGTTGGACCATATGGTCATGAGTCCGCAGTCGAACGGTACACTTTATCCGTTGCCTCAGATACCGAAGGGAAAAGACAAACTGGACAATTTTGTCTGGTTCGATTATATCCGTCCGCTTAATAAGGACGACATCTTTGAATGGAGAGCTAAGAAGGCCGGCGATGAACTGAAGAAAAATATCCGCGGGCCGATAGAGCTGCCTAACCAGCATTTGTTTGACCAACAGAAAAAGGAGGAGTGATTATGGGAATGTTTTCAATGAGAAAGCCACGTGCGTATCACCATGAATATATCTACGTGGACGAGCGTAAGGAAAAGTTGCAGAAGATAGAAGAGTCTGCCAAACGTGATCTGGGAATGCTCCCACCCAAGGAATTTTCGCCGGAAGATATCCGGGGTAAGTTTATCGAAGGGACTACTTACCTGAAGCGTCGGAAGGAAAGTGGGCGTAAACCGTTGGCTTACGGAACTATTTTTGTCGCCATTGCTGTTCTTCTGTACATTCTGCATTACCTGATAACCGGAGAATTTACTTTCTAATCTTTAGTTGATTGGTAGACGTATGAGCGATATTATCCGTTTGTTGCCCGATTCCGTAGCCAATCAGATTGCGGCGGGTGAAGTAATCCAGCGGCCTGCTTCTGTAGTCAAGGAGTTGGTGGAAAATGCCATCGATGCTGGAGCGCATCACATTGATGTGTCGGTGACTGATGCCGGTAAGACATGTATTCAGGTAATAGACGATGGAAAAGGTATGTCTGAGACCGATGCGCGTTTGGCTTTTGAGCGGCATGCTACTTCGAAAATCCGGGAGGCTTCCGATTTGTTTGCCTTACATACCATGGGATTCCGGGGAGAGGCTTTGGCTTCTATTGCGGCTGTGGCACAGGTGGAACTCAAGACTTGCCAAGAAGGAGAGGAATTAGGAACTGCTATTACGATAGCCGGTTCTAAGGTGGAGAGTCAGGAAGCGGTTACTTGTCGTAAAGGAAGTAATTTTGCCGTGAAGAACTTGTTTTTCAATGTCCCTGCCCGGCGGAAATTCCTGAAATCGAATCAGACCGAATTGAGTAATATCTTGACTGAATTTGAAAGGATAGCTTTGGTGAATCCGGATGTCTCCTTTACCTTGCATCATAACGATACGGAAATGCTCAATTTGCCGGCTACTCAGTTGCGTTTGCGCATCATGGGAGTATTCGGTAGAAAACTTAATCAGGACTTGCTGTCGCTGGAGATAGATACTACCATGGTAAAGATACATGGTTTTATCGGGAAGCCGGAAACGGCCCGTAAGAAAGGGGCTCGTCAGTTCTTCTTTGTGAACGGGCGTTATATGCGTCATCCGTATTTTCACAAGGCGGTGATGGATGCTTACGAACATCTGGTCCCTGTAGGTGAGCAGGTTTCTTATTTCCTCTATTTTGAGGTGGATCCGGCCAATATTGACGTGAATATCCATCCTACCAAAACCGAAATCAAGTTCGAGAACGAACAGGCTATCTGGCAGATACTGTCGGCTGCTGTAAAAGAAACATTAGGGCGGTTCAATGCTGTTCCTTCCATCGATTTCGATACGGAGGGAATGCCGGATATTCCGGCTTTTGATGCATCGCCTTACTCGGTTGTACAGCCTCCGAAAACTTCTTATGATACGTCGTATAATCCGTTTGATACTTCGTCTGTGGTACCTCCATCGGCTTATTCTTCGTATACTCCGAAGCCTTCTACCGAATGGGAACCTTTATTTCAGGGATTGGAGAAGAAGCAGCAGACTTCTTCTTGGCCGTCGGAAGCTCCGGAATTTTCGGAAGAGTCTTTTCAGACGGCATCAGTGTCATCAATGCCGGAGGAAGAGCCTACTTTGTATGATGAGCATCCGGCAGAAGTTGTCAAGGAAAAAGTGGCGCAACATTATCAGTATAAAGGAAGCTATATCCTGACCTCTGTCAAGTCGGGATTGATGATTATTGACCAGCAACGGGCGCATACCCGCATTTTATATGACCGTTATATGCGTCAGTTGGAAAATCATCAGCATGTTTCCCAACGGATGTTGTTCCCGGATATGGTGCATTTCTCTCCGGCAGAGGTACCGGTACTGGAGGAAATCATGAGTGACCTGAATGATTTAGGTTTTGATTTGAGTAGTTTGGGAGGAGGTACATATGCTATTAATGGGATACCGGAAGGTATCGAAGGCTTGAATCCGGAGACACTGGTGACGAATATGGTACAGTCCGCCATCGAGAAAGGCTGTAAGGTGAAGGAGGAAATCCAAAGCCTGCTGGCACTTTCCTTGGCGAAAGCGGCTGCCATCGTGCCGGGACAGGTCTTGACCAATGAAGAAATGAACGGTTTGGTGGACGGTCTTTTTGCCGTGTCTACCCCTAATTATACTCCGGACGGAAAAGTGGTCCTTTCTGTGCTGAAGGAAGAAGATTTGGAAAAGATGTTCCGCTAGTAGGCTGTTAGACGATATGAAATACTGCCCGCATGTATGAAGAAAATTCTGAAAGACATGTGGGCAGTGTTTTTTTGTGACCTATATATTCTTTTTCAAATACCATGGTTGAGTTTATGGAAGGTTTCTTTTTGGGGAAGATCTGAAAAAGGATTTATCCCAGCACGAAATTCCAGGATTTTCCGGAATCATCGGTACCACTGAAACGGAATCCTTCCCATTCGAAATTTTTCAGTTCTTCCGGTTGTTCTATCCGGTTCTTCAGAATGAAACGGGTCATTTCTCCCCGGCACATTTTGGCATATACCACAACTGTAGCCAGTTTCCCGTTTTTCCAAGTATGGAATTCCGGAGTAATCACTTGTACTTCACGATTTACTTTTTCCCAATCGAACAAATCTTTCATTTCTCCGCTGGCCAGGTTTATCAGGATATTTCCTTGTTCTCGGATGGCTTCGATAAAGTAATCGGTCAACCGAGGTTTCCAATAGTCGAAGAAAGAGATTCCTCCCAGTTCGGGAAGTTTTACATCGCCTTCCAACCGGTAATTTTTGATGGCATCCAGTGGGCGTAATAGTCCGTACAGGAAAGAAGTGATGAACAGGTGCTCCTGGGCGTATCGGAAATCGTCTTCGGTAAAATCCTTGGGACTGATGCGCTTGAATACCATACCGGTGTAAGAGAGGAGAGCGGGCAGTGCAGGCGTTTCGTCCGAACAGAAATCCTGATAGCGCAGGTAGTTGGTGGCAGCCAGTTTGGAGTTGACACGTAACAGTTTTTCCAGTTCCTGGGTAGAGAACTGGGAGAGGTTTAAGGCATGTTGTTGGGCTTCGGCCTCGAAATGAGGTATAGTAGTGAAAGGTACCCGTACATTGGAACGGGTAGTCATGGTCTTGGCGCAGGAAATGAAAGTAAGCATTCTCTTTTTTTGAGGGTAAAGATTGTGGATTTTGGGGATTCATCGAAAGTCTTTTTTATCTTTGTCGGTAAAATAATAAAAACGGATATTTGGTATGAGAAGTATTAGAATTTTCAGTCTGTTGGGGCTGATGCTGGTATTTATGTTGGGTGTGAAAGCTCAAGGAGTAGAGAAGTTGAAAGTAGGTGATGCATTGCCGACTTTTTCTTTGAATTCAGAAGTATATGGTAAGGTGACACCGGCCGATTTGAAAGGAAAGGTCGTATTGGTTTCCTTGTTCGCTACCTGGTGCGGTCCTTGTCAGTTGGAATTAGGACAGGTGCAGAAGGTGTTGTGGCCGAAGTACAAGGACAATGCGAATTTCAAGCTGCTGGTCATCGGTAGGGAGCATACGGATGCCGATTTGAAGAAATACAACGAACGGAAGAAGTTCGCTTTCCCGTTGTATCCAGACCCGAAGCGTGAAGTATTTTCTTTGTTTGCCGACCAGAGCATTCCTCGGGTTTACCTGTTCGGGAAGGATGGTAAACTGGTGCATGCTTCCATCGGTTATACTGCCGAGGAGTTCCAGTACCTGATGGAAACCATTGAAAAGGAACTGGCCAAATAATTCTTCTGCTGAGATGCAGCAGGGTACATAAAGGTCCATGGATAATCGTTAAGGAGGGTTGTCCATGGACCTTTCCTTATATGATTATCCGTATGTTGTCCCTCTGTATGTTCTTGGCTTGAAAGAGCGGTGTTGACAATCTGTCATTTTGATAATTGGGAAGACTGAGAATCGCGCGGTTCGTTCCCTTAGACGGATTTCGTGAAAAAAGTGATTTTCAGAAAGAAAACGATTGTCGGAAAGTGACGAAATTTTTAGTTCTTGCGTACTTTATGTTTTAGATTTGTGGTGTGTACCTGTCAGATGTCCTGTGGAATGAATATATTCTGTCTTCTTGAATCTCTGGAAATGTAGCTGCAACGGTATGGTCTGGCTTCGTCGGGCTCCAAAAAAACATTTCCGGAGGTACTTTTTCAAGATGCCTAGGTATATTTGTTCACTTGCCTAGGTATGTCTATCTTTTTATGCGCTCAAAAAAATCTTTTTTCCGTTCGTTTTTAAGTTTCTAAACGGTCTCAAGATGAATAAAATCGGTATATAACTGCAATTTGAGTGTATATGTATGCAATGTTGGCGATTTTTTTATTCCAGATTTACAAATAATGAAAAGAGCCTTGTTTGTTGAAACGATAGATTTCTTTCAATATGTTGCAATTATTCAGTTCTTGTTGTCAACTTGGTATTTATTGGCTATTGGATTTACGGTTCTGCTTTTATTTTTGGGTAATAAGAGCGGAATAATTTTCCAGTTGGTTTATATCTAGGTTTTTGTAGAGATCGTCTTTAGATGACATGCCGGAATAAATATACCTGACTTGTGTTGATTTCGTCGGTTTTTAATCAGGCTTGATTACTTTGGAGATATTTTCAAGACAATTCAATAATATAAAAAGGGTGGAACCCATTGCAGTCCCACCCTTTTTTATGCGGTTTTAAATACCGTTCAAATGCGGTTTAAAAACGGATTATTTGTATTCCTGCCAGCTCTTGATCTGGATATCTTCCAGCTTGGTTGTGCAGAAGGCTTCGATGAAGGCCTTGGCCAGGCGGGCATTCGTCATCAACGGAATGTTGTGGTCGATGGCGCCACGGCGGATGCGGTAACCGTTGGTCAGTTCGCGTTTGCTGTGGTTCTTCGGAATGTTCACAATCAGGTCGAACTGATGGTTGGCAATCATCTTCATCACGTTGTTTTCAGCGTTCGGACGTTCATCCGGCCAGAATACCGGTGTAGTAGGAATACCGTGTGAGTTCAGGAAAGTAGCGGTACCGGCAGTAGCGTAGATGTGGTAACCTTTCTGGCTTAACATCTGGCTGGCATCCAGCAAATCTACTTTCGACTTGGTAGCTCCGGAAGAGAGCAGGACAGCTTTCTTCGGAATTTGGTAACCGGTAGCGATGAGCGCGTTCAGCAAAGCTTCGTCGAAATCATCTCCCAAACAGCCTACTTCACCGGTAGATGACATGTCTACGCCCAATACCGGGTCGGCATTCTGTAGACGGGCGAATGAGAATTGGGAAGCCTTTACACCGATGCGGTCGATGTCGAAAGCCGATTTATCCGGTTGAGTGTATGGAGCATCGAGCATGATGCGGGTAGCTGTTTCAATGAAGTTACGTTTCAGTACTTTCGATACGAACGGGAAGCTACGTGAAGCACGCAGGTTACATTCGATGACTTTTACTTCGTTCTTCCGTGCCAGGAACTGGATGTTGAACGGACCGGAGATGTTCAGTTCCTGAGCGATGCGACGGCTGATTTTCTTGATTTGACGAGCTGTAGAGAAATAAATCTGCTGGGCCGGGAAAACCAGGGTAGCGTCGCCGGAGTGTACACCGGCATATTCGATGTGTTCCGAGATGGCGTATTCCACGATTTCGCCCTGATTGGCTACGGCATCGAATTCGATTTCCTTAGTCTCTTGCATGAATTGTGAGATAACTACCGGATATTCTTTCGATACTTCGCTGGCCATCTGCAGGAAGCGGGTCAGTTCTTCTTCATCGTAGCAAACATTCATAGCTGCTCCAGAAAGTACGTACGACGGGCGTACCAGTACCGGATAACCCACTTTGGCGATGAATTGTTTTACATCGTCCAGGCTGGTCAGTTCCTGCCAAG